>NZ_CAMHWH010000005.1:0-159676 GCF_946188685.1 Streptococcus mitis | reverse complement strand
ATCATCATAAGTTAATTTCATAATAAAAGCCCCCCAAAAGTTAGATTTTTTCTGTCTAACTTTTGGGGGGCAGTTCATATTTCAGTTGTTGCTTTTTATATTTTATTTAACCTGAGCTAGTAGTGATTGGTCAAACCACCACAAATGATATTCTCATCAACAATCCTTTCTATCCATTAACTTTTGGATATAGGATATCCTCCCAAGATTTGCTTCCATGAGTTAGATAAGTTGACTATCCTCAGTCCTTGTCTGCTTCATTTTCTTTTGCGCGATCGTTTTGTAAATCTTTTTCAGAGAGTTTTTGTTCGATATACTTGTCAATGTTTTCGTAAAATTCCTTGGTCGCCTCACTATCTAATTTTGCCGAATTATGGAATTGCTTGACTTTCAATTGAACAGATTGAATACCGTAAGAGGCTTGTTTTTGACGAATGGTTTCTAATTCTTCTTCTGAAATTGGATCTCCAACAACCGTCAAGACCAATTCATTGTCCCTTGACTTGTAGACTTGATTAATAACCGTATAATTGGCGAACTCTTTTCCTACAAACTGTTTGATCCCTTCTTTGCGCGCTTGTTCTATTGTCAGAGTAACTGCCGAATAGCTAGCTGGAAGAATCAACAATACAATCAAAGAAATCAAGCCAATTCTCATTTTAATGCTCAGCTCTTTAAATGAAGTTAAAGGAGATTTTCTCATCAAAATTCTTGTTCCAACAATGTTGGCTAGCATGATAAAGACACAGTTGATCAAGAAAAGATAGAGAGCCCCCAATAAAAATCGTACATTCCCATTAGCTAAACCATAGCCAGCAGTACAGATAGGCGGCATCAGAGCTGTAGCAATGGCTACTCCTGGCACGATATTGTTTGCTTCTTTTTTCCTTGAACCGATCACACCAGCAATCCCACCAGCAATAGCAATGAGGACATCCCAAATGGTTGGAGAGGTTCGTGCAATCAACTCGCTACTTGCATAAGACAAGGGAGAAATCCAGAAATACAGAGTCGAGACAAGCAAACTGACCAACACTTGAGTCAATAAAACCTCTAGAGATTGCTTGATTAAACGCGTATCAAAAATAGCTAAACCGAATCCCAGTCCAACAATCGGTGTCATGAGAGGTGAAATCAACATGGCTCCTATAATGACAGCTGTTGAATTCATATTTAGTCCGATAGAGGCAATAAAAATTGCACACATCAAAATCGCTGTATCTCTCAATCGAACATGAAGGTCATCGTATAATTTCTCACGGTATTCCCGTGTTGAATAATTGGCAGTCATTTGTCCTCTCCTCTTTCCTTATTTAAATTGGTATAATAATTAAAAATAACAGCTGATAAACAGCCAAAAAATATGAGCCCATAAATCGTCAAGAAGACACTGGTAATCCTTCCAATCAAGGTCACAGCTAGGAGATCCCCGTAGCCGACAGTCGTCGAAGTCACAAAAGCATACCAAAGACCGTCTCCGTAATTTGTGATAGCAGGTTCAACTAGGAAAAGCACGCCTCCTGACCCAAAAACAAAGGTCACAAAACTCAGAGCAAACCGAGTAAAACCCGTAACCTGCATAATATGCCATAACATTTTTAAACGTTTCATTTGTTCTCCTTATTCATACTAGCTCCTGACCGAGCCGTTTTTTTCCAATAATCAAAGTGAAGATAGGACATGATCTCCATCAGAGAAAGATAGACAAACTGATAGATCTGATTTAAGCTGATTATCAACTGATATTGTTTGAAAAATGACTGGAAGAAAGACCAGATATGACTGTCTTGAATCAGTCCCTTCTTAATATCAGACAGGATATTAGCTAAAGCTCCCAAGGACTGAAACGGTAAATCCTTGACATTTATATAGATCCGGTCCACCACATCATTCAGACTGGTATCTTGGATGGCATGAAATTCTCCAAAGAGAACTCCTGCCGCTCCAAGAGTAGAAACAAATTCCACCAAATAATTTCTGAGGAAATTTTCTCAACCTTTTCCCATAATGTGTTTAGTGCCATCCATAACGATCCCAACCAGAAAAAGGAAAGAAAACAAGCAAAGAAATTTTGCCGTAAATCCCAAAAAGCTTTAAGACTTGGTGTTGTTGGTTTTTCTAACTCTAAAATCAAGATGGTCATAATAATTGCTAGAACAGCATCTGTCAATACAATTAATCTGTCTTTCTTCATCGGATTGCATCCCCTTTCTTTTTTGTAACATTCTATCTTATCGCATAATATTGGATATTCTTTCATAATCCGACTACAAACAAAAATAAACCAAAAAGTCTGTCCCTATTATGCTATATTTAACTCTAGAAGTATTCATCCATCTAATTAATAAGTATATCATATTTCACAATAAATGAATACTATCAAAGATTCATCCCCTTTCACTTCATCATTTAGTGTTGCTTAGATTTATCAAAAACAACCAAATTTGTATTAATTTCAAGTATCACCTAGTTACAAAAATTTGGGGTGAACAGAAAAAGCATCCCGTATTTTTGATACGAAATGCTTTCAATAAGTTTAAATAAGTTTTAACGTTTACTAAATTGTGATGCTTTACGAGCTTTTTTCAAGCCTGGTTTGGAAAGTATGAATTTCAGTTGGACTAAAAACAGCGTAATATCAAGACTTTTCTCCGCTTTTATAAAAGCGTTTTTCCAATCAAATTCAACTAATTTTATCTAAATGGTGTGGATTTTACCCCCAAAATTACAGAGAATGGAGCTGATAAACACTAAACGTTCACACCATTAGTTAAATGATTTTTTTCATCATTTTTCTTAGATGATAGAACTTCTAATTTATTTCTTATTCAAGCAAAAACAACCTGCTATAAGTAAGAAAGAGGAAGATACAAGAAAAACACGGCGTAAAAACCGATTCAGTTCATTGTCCTCAATCCTTGTCTGCTTCATTTTCTTTTACGAGATCGTTTTGTGAATCTTTTTCAGAGAGTTTTTGATCAATATACTTGTCAATGTTTTCATAAAATTCCTTGGTCGCTTCACTATCTAATGTTGGCGAGTTCTGAACTTGATTCACTTTCAATTGAACAGATTGAATACCGTAAGAGGCTTGTTTTTGGTGGAGTGTTTCTAATTCTTCTTCTGAAATCGGATCTCCAACAACCGTCAAGACCAATTCATTGTCCCTTGACTTGTAGACTTGATTAATAACCGTATAATTGGCGAACTCTTTTCCTACAAACTGTTTGATCCCTTCTTTGCGCGCTTGTTCTATTGTCAGAGTAACTGCCGAATAGCTAGCTGGAAGAATCAACAATACAATCAAAGAAATCAAGCCAATTCTCATTTTAATATTTAGCTCTTTAAATGAACTTAAGGGAGATTTTCTCATCAAAATTCTTGTTCCAACAATATTGGTTAGCATGATAAAGACACAGTTGATCAAGAAAAGATAGAGAGCTCCAAATAAAAATCGTACATTTCCATTAGCTAAACCGTAACCTGCAGTACAGATAGGCGGCATCAAAGCTGTAGCAATGGCTACTCCTGGCACGATATTGTTTGCTTCTTTTTTCCTTGAACCGATCACACCAGCAATCCCACCAGCAATAGCAATGAGGACATCCCAAATGGTTGGAGAGGTTCGTGCAATCAACTCGCTACTTGCATAAGACAAGGGAGAAATCCAGAAATACAGAGTCGAGACAAGCAAACTGACCAACACTTGAGTCAATAAAACCTCTAGAGATTGCTTGATTAAACGCGTATCAAAAATAGCTAAACCAAACCCCAGTCCAACAATCGGTGTCATAAGAGGGGAAATCAGCATGGCTCCAATAATGACAGCTGTTGAATTCATATTTAGGCCAATAGAGGCAATAAAAATCGCACACATCAAAATCACTGTATCTCTTAATCGAACATGAAGATCATCATATAATTTCTCACGGTATTCACGTGTTGAATAGTTTCCAGTCATTGGTTACTCCTTTTATTTCATATAATTTTGTTTCTGCATGGATGATGGTAGAGAGACTTCTGTCCAGTCTTACATATTTTTCTTCTCACCTGTTATACTTTTGAAAATTATCCTCTAAGTATCCGCCAGTCCATCCTTAACATTATATCAAAAATTTTACAGTCTTTCTTCGAAGAAATCTATCAATTGAATAGATAGATGAAGCAAGAAATTTTTGTTTCCTTATCCGAAGAAGGAAAAACGGTATCTCCTGAACCTTGATACTATGCGTTTTATTCTTTATAATTTAGCTATTTCAAAATTACAAGTTCTCCATTCTTAATTTCCCAAACTTGGTCAAACTTACTTAATAATTCGTTTTGGCGATGTAAAGTAACAATGACGGCACTTGGTAGTTCCAGAACTCTTTCCAATTCCATTTTAAACTGATTAGTATCCAAGGCAGAGAAAGGTTCGTCTAGGATAAGCAATGGATTTTTACGATTTTTCTCACGATTTAAATACATTCGTTGTTGCTGACCACCTGACAGGGATTGTGGTGGAATTTTTTCAAAATCTTCTTCTCTGAATTTTTCATTGAAACTATTGAATAGCGTTACATTATTTTCATAACTCGAAATAAATGTATGTTCTTGTTGCAGAATCATACCGAATCTCCCCCAAAGATGGTCCAAAACAAGCCCATCTAGCACAATTTGTCCTTCAAAATCTTCATCTGTTCCATTTAAAATATTGAGAAGACTACTTTTTCCAGACCCATTCTTACCAATAAGCGCAATTTTATCCCCTTTTTGAATCGTAGCGGAAGTAATTATCAATTTTGATTCTCCCAGTTGTTTGGAAATGTTTTTCAAAGTAATCGTATCAAAAGAATGTTGAGGTGCTTGAACTGAAACGGGTCTCCCAACAATGTTTTGAAAACTCTTGATTACAGGCTTTACGGACTCTAACATTTGTAAATCATAAAGGATTTCCTGTATTGGTTCAGAAAAAGCATTAATATATCCGAAACTCGCCACCACCTCAGGAATACCGAGTTGCTGGTGAGATAGAGAGTAGGCTAAATAAATAAACAGAACAAGACTAATGAATTCAAAAGAAACACCTGTCAATAAGATGCCTGTAATTTTTGTCAAACCATACTTAAAATACTTATCCTGCAAATTCTTTAGAGAGCTCTTTTGTTGATTCAAAAAATGCGACATAGTTAGTTTATTTACCAAATGATGTCCCATGAGCAAATCCTCCAAAGTTCGATAGTAATCTCCTTGTTTTTTCAAGTAAACTTGTCTACGATTAGCGGTCAACTTCCCAACGATTTTAGGAATTTGAATACTAATTCCAGTGGAAAAGATTAAAATCAGTGATACAATAGGATTAATTGTTCTGCTAATAATGAAAGCGTAAATGATGATACGTAAAATTTGTTTGATAAAACTCATCAATGGAGGAAGGTAATCCTTTTCCAACGAATCTAGGTCATTAGATTGATAGGAAATATACTCTGCTACTGTTTTCTGCTTGAAATCGTGGTGACTGAGTCCCAGAAGTGAACGAAACCACTCATTTTTCAAAGTAGTCGAAAAGATAATCCCCTGCTTCCAATCAAGTATCATTTGGATATAGTTACAACTCAAATAGCCTGCCACTGACATAGAGTAACCATATAGAGCTACTTGATAATCCCCTTTGATTAATGCCTGCGTGAAATACGGTAACAAAGCTGTGCAGATATTCGATACTACACCAAAAAGAAAATTAAAGAAGAGATACCATCTAATAGTTTTAAGATATGGTAGCATATACGATACTCCTTGCTAATGCGTTTTTTTACATATCGCAGAACAATCTCTACTATTCCCTATTTCAGATAGTGCGATACTCGGACATTGAGTGCAATAATTGTAAATCACACAAGTACTGCAGTTTTTACTATCATTCAAAATATAATTTGCTATTTTGTAAAATATAGGTCTATCCCATGTTTCTTTGATAGATGTAAAATGAATATTTCCAATACTTCTATTGAAAGTAAGCTTTTTCAGTTTTTCTAACGATTTAGGCTATTTCGTGACACACCCACAATCCGTGAAAATTCTGGTTATATCAGATTATGTGATTTTCGTAAGAATTTTATATTGTCTCCAATCATGGCAGTCTCCTTTTACTTGATAAAACTATTATAACATTTAGAAATTAAAAACTGGTTCAAAATCAATAGAATGTGTGTATTCGATACATTCAATAAATTCTTGGAAACAGTTCTACACCAGTTACACAAATCTATATACACCTATCTCATTCAAAATAAAAAGAAAGCTGTAGTTCTTTTAATCCTGTATCAACGATTCATTCTGAAATCGAATAGGAGACATTTCCCAAGTCTACAATTCACTTCATCTCAAATTAATTTTTGTAATTCACCCTTAGTTTATAGATTTTATACTCAACAAAAGTATAAAGCATACAAAACTTCACTTTGAACCAGTATTTATACTATATCCCGTATCAAGAACTCTATTATTATTTTTCTAAAATACAATTTTCAAATATCCTGAAATATAGGAAAAAGAGATTGTGTAAAAACTCATTGTCTCTTCTCACTCAAGGACTAACTTTACTTGAGCAAACTGAATCCGCACTATCGTTCCTTTTCCAACCTCAGACTCGATACGAATCTGGTGCCCCAGTTCTTCAGAAATTTTCTTAGATAGATAGAGGCCAAGTCCAGATGACTGCTGAGTTAGGCGTCCATTATATCCTGAGAAGCCACGTTCAAAGACTCGGAGGACATCACTGTTTTTTATCCCGATTCCCGTATCCTTGATACAAAGCTCTTGCCCCTCCATATAAATCTCCAGACCACCTTCCTTGGTGTACTTGAGACTGTTTGAGATGATTTGCTCAATAACCACTAGCAGCCACTTTTTATCCGTCACGATTTCTTTATCAAGGTCATGTAGATTGACATTTAAGCCTTTTTGAATAAAGAAAAGAGCATATTTACGAATTATTTCCTTGACCAAGTCCTCAATTTGAACTTGCTTTAAGACCAAATCATCATGGAAACTTTCTAAACGCAGATACTGTAAAACTAGATTGGTATAGGAATCAATCTTGAAAATTTCCTGTTCTAATTGCTGCTTCAGTTGGCGGTCGACCACTTCTGCAACTAAGAGTTGACTGGCTGCAATGGGGGTCTTAATCTGATGGACCCACAAGGTATAGTAATCCAGCAAATCCGTCAGTTTTCTTTCTGAATCTGACCTCTGCTGATAGAGTTCCATCTCACGCGCCTCTAATTTTTCAGCCAAGGCTATTTCCAATGGAGATTTGGCTTCCCTCTCCCCATAGAGAATTTCCTGACGATAGACCTGCATCTCCGCCAATATATCCCAAGTGAAAAATAAGATGGTTACAAAGCAACACAGCAGGAAAAAGTAGAGAAAGTAAATTCCCAAACTGGCAAATAAAAACTGAAAGAGTAAGAGCAGAAACGTCAAAGAAATCAGATAGACAAACAGACGACTACGGGAACGCAGATAGGCTAGAAAAAATTGTTTCCAATCAAGCATGCTTTAATCCGTACCCTATCCCTTTCTTGGTCTCGATAAATCCTACCAAGCCCTGCTCTTCCAACTTTTTACGCAATCGAGCCACATTGACAGAGAGGGTATTATCATCAATGAAAAAGTCACTGTTCCAAAGTTCCCGCATAAGGTCATCACGTGCTACGATGTTGCCTGCATGCTCAAATAAAACGCGTAAAATCTGGAATTCGTTCTTGGTCAAATTCAAGACTTGCCCTTGATAATGTAAATCCATTGATTTGGTATTGAGGATAACACCAGCATATTCCAGTAAACTCTCGTCACGCCCAAACTCATAGGAACGACGCAACAAGCCCTGAACCTTGGCTAAAAGAACCTGCTGGTCAAAAGGCTTGGTCACAAAGTCATCCGCCCCCATATTAATCGCCATGACGATATCCATAGCCTGGTCTCTGGAAGACAGAAACATAATCGGCACCTTGGAAATCTTGCGAATCTCCTGACACCAGTGATAGCCGTTAAACAAGGGCAAGCCAATATCCATGAGGACCAAATGAGGTTCCGACTGGACAAAAAGACTCAAAACTTCCATAAAGTCTTCTACCAAAACCACTTCAAATCCCCATTCAGAGAGCATTTTCCCGACCTGTTGACGAATAACCTGATCATCTTCTACTAGTAAAATCTTGTGCATGCGCTCCTCCTTTTCTATTATTATAACAGATTTTTCCATGCTAGAAGGACTAAAATTGATTTTGACATAGCTTGTTTTTAGCCAACAAAGTGAAATAATCCTACTAGCTAATTTGAGGGAAATTTGATAAGATAAATAAAAAGAAAGGAGCTCTTATGGCCAATATTTTTGACTATCTGAAAGATGTCGCATACGATTCCTTTTATGACCTTCATTTGAATGAATTAGACATTCTAGCCTTAACAGAAACTACTTACCTACCCTTTGATAATCTGGTATCAACAAGTCCTCAGCGACTTTTAGACCTGGCACCTCAGGTTCCAAGGGATCCTAACATGTTGACCAGCAAAAATCGCCTCCAGCTATTAGATGAACTAGCTCAACACAAGCGCTTCAAAAATTGCAAACTCTCCCATTTTATCAATGACATTGATCCTGAACTGCAAAAGCAATTTGCTGCTATGACCTACCGCCTCACTCTCGATACCTATCTGATTGTTTTTCGAGGTACAGATGACAGTATCATTGGCTGGAAGGAAGATTTCCACCTGACCTATATGAAGGAAATTCCTGCTCAAAAGCACGCCCTTCGCTATTTAAAGAACTTTTTTGCCCGCCATCCTAAGCAAAAGGTTATTCTGGCTGGGCATTCCAAGGGAGGAAATTTAGCCATCTATGCTGCTAGTCAAATTGAGCAAAGCTTGCAAAATCAAATCACAGCAGTTTATACCTTTGATGCGCCTGGTCTCCATAAAGAACTGACACAAACCGAGGGCTATCAAAGGATAATGCATAGAAGCAAGGTCTTCATCCCACAAGGGTCCATTATCGGTATGATGATGGAAATCCCTAACCACCAAATCATCGTGCACAGTACTGCCTTAGGTGGTATCGCCCAGCACGACACCTTTAGTTGGCAGATTGAGGACAAGCACTTCGTCCAACTGGATAAAATCAACAGTGATAGTCAACAAGTTGACACAACCTTCAAAGAATGGGTGGCAACAGTCCCTGACGAGGAGCTTCAGCTCTACTTCGACCTCTTCTTTGGCACCATTCTAGATGCTGGGATTAGCTCCATCAATGACCTGTCATCCTTAAAGGCGCTTGAACACATTCATCATCTCTTTGTCCAAGCGCAATCCCTCACCCAAGAAGAAAGGGAAACCATGGGACGCCTTACCCAATTATTGATTGATACCCGTTACCAAGCATGGAAAAATAGATAAAAAGCTTATGATAAGGTTTTTGCCTTTTCATAAGCTTTTTTGCTTTAAAGAAGAATTCAATCCTTCATTTGACTCTCTGCATCAGCCACGACTTGTTCTAGACTGGTCTGACCAAGTTCAGCCTCCATAGCAAACTGGATTCTCTCCAATTTTTGATCCAAAACATCATGAATATGAGCTCCAACTGGGCAATTTGGATTTGGATTGTCATGAAAACTGAAGAGTTGACCAGTCTTACCAAGACACTCAACCGCTTGATAAACATCTAATAGACTAATGTCTTTGAGATCCTTGACAATCTCTGTACCACCTGTTCCGCGCGCGACTGAAATCAGCTCTGCCTTCTTCAACTGGGACAAGGTTTTTCTGATAATGACAGGATTGACCCCGACACTAGCAGCCAGAAAATCACTGGTCACCTTGCTTTCCTTCCCCTTGAGGGCAATGATTATCAGCATATGAGTCGCAATGGTAAATCTACTTGGAATTTGCATCCTCTTCTCCTTTTTACGAGGCTACCCTGCCTCTACTCTTCTTTTTCTTTTATTATACCCTTTTTAGTTGTAATGTCAATCGTTACCACTTTTCAACCAAGCATCTAATTCCCTATCATAACCCTCTTTCTGGGCTAATTTTCTCAAAAATTCCTGATGATGAGTATGGTGGATACCATTGACCAGACTTTCATAATAAACCTCAAAATAGGGAAGTTTGAGGTCTTTAGCTAGCTGCAATTCAGCTGCCACATCGTAGTCCACCCGTCGGAAGTCCATATCTACCAAGCCCTTGTCATCAAACTCCAAAATCATATACTGGGCCCGTAAGTCCTTCCGCAACTGGGCATCTAGAAAGAAAGGTTGCCCAATCGAACCTGGATTGACAATCAATTGCCCACCAGTCCCGTAACGAAGCAACTGCTGGTGGATATGACCATAAACGGCTATATCGCAGGACGGATTAGTCACCAAGCGGTCAAAATCCTCTTGTTCTCCAGTATGAATCAACTCTCGCCCCCAATTCTTATCAGGAAGATGGTGGCTAATTCCCACCGTCAAATCACCAAACTGACGATGAATCTGGAGTGGTTGATTGTGGAGCAGTTCAATTTCTTCTAGGGAAATTTCCTCTAAAACATACTGGCACTGGCGCAAGAGATAGCGTTGACTGGGGCGAGTACTATCCAATTCCTTACGGACACCATGCCAAAGACTGTCTTCCCAGTTTCCCAAAACTCTAGACGTAATCGGTAGTTGAGCCAACAAGTCCAAAATCCTTCTACGCCCTGTCCCTGGCATGAGAATGTCTCCCAAAAGCCAGTATTCATCCACTCCTAGCTGCCGAGCATCTGCCAAAACAGCCTCCAAGGCGGTGGTATTTCCATGAATATCTGAAAGAAGAGCTATTTTCGTCATATCCATCTCCTCGTTTTTTCTCTTGCAATAAGTATAACATAAAAAGTCACAGCTAGAGAAATCTAGCTTTTTTTGATATACTAGATAAAGATATTAGACAAGAGGAAACGAATGACCCCGAATAAAGAAGACTATCTAAAGTGTATTTATGAAATTGGCATAGACCTGCATAAAATTACCAATAAGGAAATTGCTGCCCGCATGCAAGTCTCTCCCCCTGCCGTAACTGAAATGATTAAACGGATGAAAAGTGAAAATCTCATCCTCAAGGACAAGGAATGTGGCTATCTACTGACTGATCTCGGACTCAAACTGGTCTCTGAGCTCTATCGTAAGCATCGCTTGATTGAAGTTTTTCTAGTCCATCATTTAGACTATACAAGTGACCAGATTCACGAGGAAGCTGAGGTCTTGGAACATACTGTCTCTGACCTGTTCGTGGAAAGACTGGATAAACTACTAGGATTTCCCAAGACCTGCCCCCACGGAGGAACCATTCCTGCCAAGGGAGAACTCCTAGTTGAAATCAATAACCTGCCACTAGCTGATATCAAGGAAGCTGGCTCCTATCGCCTAACTCGGGTGCACGATAGTTTTGACATTCTCAGTTATCTGGACAAGCACTCACTTCACATCGGTGACCAGCTCCAAGTCCAGCAGTTTGATGGCTTCAGCAACACCTTTACTATCCTCAGTAAAAACGAGGATTTACAAGTGAATATGGACATTGCAAAACAACTCTATGTCGAGAAAATCAACTAATTTCTTAAGTCCCCTACCAACCCTGAAAGTTTTATTTTCAGGGTTTTATTTCTATCATTTGATTTTACTTTCATTTAGTTGTAGAATGTTTGTAAAAAACAAGAAAGATAGTTTAACCTATGAAAAAATCACTAAAAATTTTTGCTACATCTAAATGGTTTGACCTCTTTGGAGTTGCTCTGGTCGTTGGGATTGCAATTGCATCTGGTTACCTCAACTCCCGTCTCGACAAATTCGTAGACTGGGGCCCATGGACAGCTCTTGTTCCCTTTGGATTGATTTCCGTAACCAACGTTGGGATTTCCATGTTATCCACTCGTTTCACGGGGAAATTAAGCAAATGGGGAAATTACTTTGGTATTGTTAATACCATTTTGTCCGGTGCTATTGATTATATCCTTGGAAATAAGGCGGCCATCATTACCTATCCCGTCACCTTCCTCATTTATACCTTTGCTATTAAGAAATGGGAAGCTTCGCAAGAAGGCAGACCCAACCAAATGAGCCAAAAACAGCTAAAATTGGCGGCCATCATCATTTCCATCATCGCCTTCCTCTTTGCCTTTGTGACAAACTATATCGGCTATGGAGGAAAGATGAATCTCCTTGCCTATGTAACAACCATTGCCTTTGCACTCTCACTCATTGCCAATGCTTTTAACGCATTGAAACTAACAACTCAGTGGGGCTTTTGGTTGATTTACAATTTCGTTCAGCTGACAAAAGCTGGTATTCAAGGAAATTTTGCCAATATCGGAAAATACATCTTTTATATCCTCAATGCAATCGGAGCTTTATTTGTCTGGAATGATGAAGAGGTGGAACAATAAGAGGGAAATCAAATAAAGAAATCTAACAGAATCTCCTTACTAAAATTTTTATCATTTTAGTTGTAACTCCCATTCTTTTGGAGTAGAATGAAAATAGATAAAAGAGGGAGGTCTTGTCATGAAAAATCTCTTTAGAATCCATTTTACAGCAATTGCAGTCATTGATTTGCTACTACTTGTATTTTTTAGTACTAGACCCGAGACATCTTTGGAGTGGCTCTTGCTATCTGGTTTTATTTTCCTCCTTACTCAAGGACTCCTGTTATTTCGCTTGGTTGTCCGACTCAAACATCAATTCGCTGAGATTTATCCTCAAATCAATAAAAAGATTCGCTTCTACTATTTAGGGGTTCTCTCCATTGATTTTCTATTTTTTGTCCTCTTAGCCTTCATTAGTTCTCAGCGTTTTTAATCTCTTATGTCAATCATCACTGCTTGCCATTCTACTTTTTATTATAGGACAGCGGACTACCTAAGAAACAACTATCCAGACTTTTATGACAAACGCATTTCTTTATGGAAGTGTCTCTAAGGAGAAGGAGGTTCTAGCATGAAAAAAATCATCTTCATCAAAAGCATTCAACTCCTTGTCATTGATGGAATCATGCTGGCATTTTTGACATTTAAAGAGGGGCTTACTTGGGACTGGATTTTGATTTATAGTGGTTGGCTCATTTTCTTTCATCCTGTGCTATTGACCTATCTTTCTAACCAACTTTGTGACCACTTTAGTCACCTCTATTCCCAGATTAGACCAAGATTCTGGCGTTTTACCTTACAAATCCTCCTATGGGATAGCCTGATAATTCTCTCCTTGCTGTTTTTAAGGGGTATCCCACTTTTCCTTCAGGGAACTCTCCTCATCCTAGGACATCTCGTCCCTTCCTATCGCATCTGCCTAAGCCTGAAAAGAGATTTCCCCAAGGCCTATCAGGAACAGATTGCATTTTGGAGTATTTTATGATAGATAAGAAAAACCAAGCCGGCTGGGCTTGGTTTTTCTTATCTATTTTTAGTATCAAGGATAATGGTAACTGGACCGTCATTGACCAGCTCAACCTGCATATCCGCTCCAAAGATACCTGTCTGAACGGGAACTTCTTCCGCTAATTTTTGATTGAATGCATCATAGAAATCTGATGCCATATCAGGCTTGGCTGCGCCTGTGAAGGCTGGACGATTGCCTTTCTTGGTGTCCGCAAAGAGGGTAAACTGAGAAATAGAGAGGATTTCTCCTTCAATATCTTTGACAGACAGGTTCATCTTGCCTTCTGCGTCTGAAAAAATCCGCATATTGACAAGTTTTCTCACAGCATAGTCCAAATCTTCCTCTTGGTCCTCTGGTCCAACACCAACCAGCAATAAGAGTCCCTGATTGATTTTCCCCTGCACCTGACCTTCGATACTGACTTGGGCTTTTTTAACCCGTTGGATAATGATTTTCATAATAGCCTTTCTAGTAAGAGCTAGGACAATTAGCCGTTGGTCCGTTTGACAGAATAGACTTCTGGCACACTTTTAATCTTGTCCACGACCGTAGTCAGTGTAGAGAGGTTGGCAATACCGAAGGACACATGGATATTGGCAAATTTCATATCCTTGGTTGGTTGGGCGTTGACTGTCGAGATATTCTTGGTTGTGTTTGAGAGAACTTGTAGTACATCGTTCAACAGTCCTGTACGGTTGAGGCCGTAGATGTCGATATGGGCCATATACTCCTTATTTGAGCTAGAGTACTGGTCTTCCCACTCCACATCAAGAAGGCGTTGCTCGTAGTTTTCTTGGGCCCGTAAGTTCATACAGTCCACACGGTGAATAGCTACACCACGACCCTTGGTAATGTAGCCGACAATATCGTCACCAGGAACAGGATTACAACACTTGGCAATCCGCACTAGGAGACCTGAGGCACCTTCAATGACCACTCCACCCTCATGCTTAACCTTGAGGGTTTCTTTGTTTTCAACCTTGATCTCGCCACCTTTGACAAGCTCTTCTGCTTCCGCCTTGGCCTTGGCACGTTCTTCCTCACGACGTTCCTTTTCAGTCAGACGGTTAAAGACAGTAATAGCACCGATTTCGCCAAAACCAATAGCCGCAAAGAGGGATTCTTCTGTCTTGTAGCTGGTCTTTTGCAGAACTTGGTCCATATGACGCTTGTCCATAAATTTATTGGCCACATAGCCATTTTCTTGGAACTGGGCCATCAACATCTCACGACCCTTGTTGACAGACAATTCCTTATCTTGGTTTTTAAAAAACTGACGAATCTTGTTACGCGCCTTGCTGGTCTTGACCATGTTGAGCCAGTCACGGCTCGGCCCAAAGGAGTTCGGGTTGGTAACAATTTCAACCTGATCCCCTGTCTTGAGCTTGGTTGTCAGCGGAACCATACGGCCATTGACCTTGGCACCTGTCGCTTTTTCACCGACTTTTGTATGGATTTCGTAGGCAAAGTCAATCGGTCCTGAATCTTTGGGAAGGGAACGGACGGCACCATCTGGGGTAAAGACATAAATCTCCTCAGCCAGATAGTTTTCCTTCACAGAGTCCACAAATTCCTTGGCATCATCAGCCTGGTCTTGGAGCTCCATCATCTCCTTGATCCAGTTCATCCCAATAGCTGATTCCTTGCTGTTGACCTGCCCCTTAATGCCTTTCTTATAAGCCCAGTGAGCCGCAACCCCGTACTCAGCCACCTCGTGCATTTCTTTGGTCCGAATCTGGAATTCAATCGGCCCTTTTGGTCCATAAACAGTCGTATGGATAGACTGATAACCATTGGCCTTGCGGTTAGCGATATAGTCTTTGAAACGACCTGGCATTGGTTTCCAAAGTTCATGCACATAACCAAGCATGGCATAAACATCACTTTGGGTATCTAAAATACAGCGAATGGCAATCAGGTCATAGATTTCCTCAAACCGTTTTCTCTTATCCTGCATTTTGCGGAAAATCGAGTAAATATGCTTGGGACGACCGTAAATCTTCCCTTTCAAGTGACGATCCGTCGTATAGTCTTCTAGTTTCGTAACTACCTCATCCACCAAGGCTTCACGCTCTCTGCGCTTTTCCTTCATCATATGGGTGATCTTGTAAAACTCCGTTGGATTAAGATAACGGAAAGATAGGTCTTCCAATTCCCATTTAACGCTAGAAATCCCCAAACGGTGAGCAAGTGGGGCATAGATTTCCATGGTTTCTTTGGAAATACGCTCCTGCTTATCTTTTCGAAGATGTTTCAGAGTTCGCATATTGTGCAAGCGGTCAGACAGTTTAACCAAGATAACGCGGATGTCCTCAGACATGGCCATGAGCATCTTGCGATGATTTTCTGCCAACTGCTCTTCGTGAGACTTGTATTTGACCTTACCAAGCTTGGTAACCCCATCTACGATTACCCGCACATCAGGACCAAACTCTCTTTCCAAATCGTCCAAGGTCGCATCAGTATCTTCCACCACATCATGCAAGAAACCACAAGCTACCGTTACAGCATCCAACTTGAGCTTAGCTAAAATACCTGCCACTTGAATGGGGTGAATGATATAAGGCTCACCTGATTTACGATATTGACCACTATGGCATTCAACGGCGTAAACCAAGGCCTTATGGACAAAAGCCACATCCTCTTCCGATAAATATTTCTGTGTTAAAGCGACAACTTCATCGCCTGTTAAATTCTCTTCTTTTGGCATCTCTACTCTCCAATTCTTCCTACCATTTTATCACTTTTTTAAGAATATGAAAACTAGAAAAAGAGGATTCTAAAGCTTATTTAATTTGTTGGGAAGGAGAATAAAATAAGATTCACACTAAAAAATAATATAATTATCTGATTTTCATCTATCTTTTTTGATATAGGCTAAGATAAAAGTTAGTGAAACGAAAATACATTCCTCTTTTTCAATAAGAAAATGTTTGATATTTTGGTAATTTTCTAACTTTTTTAGTGTATAATGGTAATATGAACAGTTTTTTTACGATAATTACTGAATTTTCATCTCTCTAGAAAGGCAAACAACATGAAATCACACAAAAGACTGACACTTTTAGCCTTGGCTGTTCTTGGCTTATCGAGCCAAGTCGTTTTAGCTGACGATACGAGTCATTCCACTACTGCCCCTATGACTAGTTCAACTAGTAGCTCAATAAACACTTCCACTAGTCATTCTACTAATAGTTCTACAAATACTTCTGCTAGTAGTTCTCAAACTAGTAGAGAAACTTCGTCAAGTAAAGCTAGTTCGAGTGAGCAAGAAAGCAAACCTTCTCTTTCCACAGAAACCAAACCCAATCAACCTATACAAACTGGCTGGGTAAAAGAGGGGAACAAGTGGACTTTTTATAGTCAAACTGGGGTCAAATTTACAGATACCCTCTATGATGGTTATTTCTTTGATAGTCATGGCTACTTGCTTGAAAACAGCTGGTACCAAATGGGAAATAATTGGTACTATATCAATGGTTCAGGTAAATATTTATCCAACCAATGGAGCCAAATCAATGGCAAGTGGTATGCTTTTGATGGCTACGGTAGAATGTTGGCCAATGTCTGGAAAGGCGATTACTACCTCAAATCCAGTGGTGCTATGGCAGATAAGGAATGGGTCTACGACCAAAGCTACTCTAGTTGGTTTTACCTCAAATCTGGCGGACGTTATGCCCAAAAACAATGGATTGGTTCCTACTACCTCAAATCTGGTGGCTACATGGCCCACAAGGAATGGATTTATGACCCAGACTATCAAGCTTGGTACTATCTTAAGGACGATGGTGTGTATGTTACAGGAACCTATGCTGTGGATGGTAAAAATCAGCTCTTCCAAGGGAATGGAAAATGGGTTCGTGAATTAGCACAAGGTTTTCAAAAAGGACATTACTCTAAAACTATCTTTCTCGATCCAGGACACGGTGGTAAGGACCGCGGGGCTTATTACTATGGCATAGCTGAGAAAGAATTGAACCTACAAGTTTATCGTAAGCTACGTAAGAGATTAGAAGGGCTCGGCTACACCGTTCTCACCTCTCGGGACAGTGATATAGACGTTGATTTCATTACCGAGCGTTCTCGTATGGTCAACAAGACCAATGCTGACTTTTTCATCAGCCTTCATTTCAATGCAAAAGGGAATGATACAACCGTTAATCTTGGTATCCAGACCTATTCTTACAAGGATGAACCTGGTTTCCCTAGCAAGATTAACAAGGATTGGCACAACAATCCTGAACGAATGAGTGAAAGTAATCGTCTCGCAGCCGATATCCATTCTTCACTGCTAGCTGAAACTGGAGCTAGGGATGCTGGGCTCTTGCAAGCAACCTTTGCTGTTCTCCGTGAAACAGCTAAACCAGCTGTTTTGTTGGAGATGGGATATATGGATAATCCGGAAGAAAACCAAAAAATCCGCAGCAGTGACTACCAAGATAAACTAGTTGAAGGGATTGTCAAGGGAATCCAAAAATATTATGCTGGAAATTAAAGCAGTCTAAGCCTCGAACTAACTCGAGGCTTATTTTTTATCCAAACCATCTTCTTTCTAGACCTATTTCCTTTTCCAGCTTATTCTCCCCAACTGTGCTATACTTAATTTATACTCAATGAAAATCAAAGAGCAAACTAGGAAACTAGCCGCAGGTTGCTCAAAGCACTGCTTTGAGGTTGCAGATAAAGTTGACGCGGTTTGAAGAAATTTTCGAAGAGTATTAGTACATTCTTTGAGATTGGAGCTAATATGAAAATCCATAAAACCGTGAATCCTGTTGCCTATGAAAACACCTATTACCTGGAGGGTGAAAAACACCTCATCGTCGTCGATCCTGGCAGCCATTGGGAAGCTATTCGTCAGACAATAGAGAACATCAACAAACCTATCTGCGCTATTCTATTGACCCACGCCCATTATGACCATATCATGAGTCTGGACTTGGTTCGCGAGACTTTTGGCAATCCTCCTGTCTATATCGCAGAGAGTGAAGCCAGCTGGCTCTATACTCCTGTCGATAATCTCTCTGGGCTTCCTCGCCACGATGATATGGCAGATGTGGTCGCAAAACCTGCAGAACACACTTTTATCTTTCACGAAGAATACCAACTAGAGGAATTTCGTTTCACTGTCTTACCAACACCAGGACATTCTATCGGTGGTGTTTCCCTAGTATTTCCTGATGCTCACCTAGTCTTGACAGGTGATGCCCTATTCCGTGAAACTATAGGACGAACAGATCTTCCAACTGGTAGTACGGAGCAACTTCTCCATAGTATCCAGACCCAACTCTTCACCCTACCAAACTACGATGTCTATCCAGGACATGGTCCAGCTACGACCATCGCCCATGAAAAGACCTTCAATCCTTTTTTCTAACAAGATAGTGACAATGACTATCCCATTTTAAGTACATTATCCAGTATTCTTTCCACAATAAAAGGCATCCTATCAAGGTTTTCACACCTGATTGGATGCCTTTTTTCTGATGACTAGATTTTTGGCATTACCAAATAATCACACGGTCTTCTGGTGAACGCCACATGCCGTCACCTTCTTTGACATCATAGGTTGTAAAGAAATCATCGAAGTTTGGTACTTGTACATTGACACGGAGTTTGGCTGGCGCGTGCACATCAACGCTAGCCAAAAGTTTCATAAATTCTGGACGACCTTTCATGCGCCAGATGCGACCGAAGTTGTAGAAGAATTCTTCTGCCGAGAAATCTGGTTCTCTCTTGGCAGCTTCAAGCGCTGCAGCGATTCCTCCCAAGTCAGCCACGTTTTCTGATACAGTCAATTTACCGTTGATGGTTGCTCCATAAGAATCTTGTCCATCAAATTGGTCAATAACTTTTTGTGTTTTCTCCTTAAAGGCAGCATAGTCGCTCTCTGTCCACCAATCTTTGAGGCTACCATTTTCATCAAAGGAAGCTCCGTTGGTATCAAAGGCGTGGGAAATTTCATGAGCAATAACTGCCCCAATACCCCCGTAGTTAGCAGAAGATGACTGATGCAAGTCATAGAAAGGCGCCTGTAAAATAGCTGCTGGGAAGACAATCAGGTTCTTCTGTGGATTGTAGTAGGCATTGACCATATGAGCAGGCATGCCCCACTCCTTGTAATCTACAGGCTGGTTCCACTTGCTCCAACTGTGCTTGATTTCCACACGCGCAAAGGCTAGAGCATTGTCAAAAAGACTAGCAGTCTCATCCACTACCTTGTCCTTGTATCGTGCTGGCAATTCTTCTGGGTAACCGATGTAAGGCTTGATAACATTAAGTTTGACGATGGCCTTATCACGAGTTTCAGGAGTCAGCCAGTCATTTTTAGCCAAGCGTTCCTTATAGACATCAATCATAGTTGCTACTTTTTTCTCCACGTCCGCCTTAGCTTCGGGAGAGAATTTTTCATGGGCATACCAGAGACCCAAGGCTTGTTTGAAAGGACCTTGTGCTAGCTGGTAGGCTGCCTTGACCTTGTCTTTGGCTTCTGGAACTCCTGAAAGCGCACGGCTGTAAGCACCTGACAAGACACGGATTTCTTCTGTTAAATAGCTGGTTGAAAGATTAACAACACTTAAAATTAAGGTTGCCTTGAGGAGAGGCCAAGATTCTTCACTATAGAATTGATCTGCTGCTTGCCAGAAACGTTCCTCGTCTACGATAACCTTGTCTGGCACTTGTCCAAGAACGGCTTGGAAGAAGCCATCCAAAGGTAGGGCAGGCGCGAATTTTTTGAAATCTTCATAAGAATATGGATGGTAGAGTTTAGCATATTCTGAACTTTCTTCATTAGAAAGCACCACTGCCGCAACTCGACGGTCCAATTCAAGTCTTTTCTCTAGCAAGTCTTCAATTTCTTCATCAGAGAAATCATAAGCCTTGAGGAGATTTGCGCTAGATTCTTTCCAAAGAGTCAAGAGTTCCTCACGCTGAGGATGGTCTTCAGCATAGTAAGTCGTATCTGGCAAAATCGTGCTTGGAGCGCTAGCCCATAGAACGTTAATTCTGGCATCCATAAAGTCTGGCGATACACCAAAAGGAAGGAAATTAGGTTTTCCAGCAAGTTCAAACTCTGCTAGTTTGGCAGTGAAATCTGCAAAAGTCTCCAATGCTTGGAATTCTTTAAGAAGAGGCAAAACAGGTGTGATACCGTCAGCTTCTCTCTTGTCAAAATCACGAACTAGGCGGTGGTATTTGACAAAGTTTGCCAAGATAGCATCCTCAGGCACCTCTTCTCCTGCCAACCACTTGTCTGTTGTCGCCAGCATCAGGTCTTCAATTTCCTGATCTAAATCAACAAAACCTCCCGTTTGAGACTTATCTGCTGGGATTTCAGCTGTCTGTTGCCATTCTCCATTGATTGCATCATAAAAATCATCTTGATAACGTGTCATCGTGTTCTCGCTTTCATTTGTACTTGTTTTTAGCTTAACAAAAATTAACTGGGAATGCAATTAAAAATGAACTTTCTCTTTCCATCATTTTTCAGTTATTATTTTAATTTTTTAAAAATTAACTTGACTTAATTTTTTTTTTAATGTATATTAAGAGGCAGGAGGAATATAAGTTTATGATACGTATCGAAAACCTCAGTGTCTCCTACAAAGAAACGTTGGCACTTAAGGATATTTCACTAGTGCTCCAAGGACCAACAATTACCGGTATCATTGGTCCAAACGGTGCTGGGAAATCAACATTATTAAAAGGGATGCTGGGAATTATCCCACATCAAGGTCAGGCATTTCTCGATGACAAGGAAGTTAAAAAATCCTTACACCGAATCGCCTATGTCGAACAAAAAATCAATATCGACTACAACTTTCCCATCAAGGTCAAGGAATGTGTCTCTCTAGGACTCTTTCCCTCTATCCCTCTCTTTCGAAGTTTAAACGCTAAACATTGGAAGAAAGTGCAAGAAGCCCTTGAAATCGTCGGGCTAGCTGACTACGCAGAACGGCAAATCAGTCAACTGTCTGGAGGTCAATTCCAGCGGGTCTTGATTGCCAGATGTTTGGTGCAGGAAGCCGACTATATCCTCTTGGATGAACCCTTTGTTGGGATTGACTCTGTTAGTGAGGAAATCATCATGAATACGCTGAGAGATCTGAAAAAAGCTGGGAAGACGGTTCTCATCGTCCACCACGACCTCAGCAAGGTTGCCCACTACTTCGATCAAGTCTTGCTTGTCAATCGAGAAGTGATTGCCTTTGGTCCAACCAAAGAAACCTTTACCGAAGCCAATCTCAAAGAAGCTTACGGTAATCGACTCTTTTTCAATGGAGGTGACCTATGATTGCAGAATTTATCGATGGATTGCAAAAATTCCATTTCTTACAAAATGCCTTGATAACAGCCATTGTCGTCGGGGTCGTAGCTGGAGCTGTAGGATGTTTCATCATCCTACGCGGGATGTCACTCATGGGAGATGCCATTTCACATGCTGTCTTACCAGGTGTAGCCCTCTCCTTCATCTTGGGCCTTGACTTCTTTATCGGAGCCATTGTCTTTGGATTGCTAGCTGCTATCATCATTACCTACATCAAGGGGAACTCGATTATCAAAAGCGATACCGCCATCGGCATTACCTTTTCTTCTTTCTTAGCCCTCGGTATCATCTTGATTAGTGTCGCTAAAAGTTCAACTGACCTTTTCCATATTCTTTTCGGAAATATCCTGGCCGTCCAAGATACGGATATGTTTATTACTATGGGTGTTGGTGCAGTCATTCTCTTGTTAATCTGGATTTTCTTCAAGCAACTCTTGATAACTTCCTTTGATGAACTCTTGGCCAAAGCCATGGGAATGCCTGTCAATTTCTATCACTACCTTCTCATGGTACTCTTGACTCTCGTGTCTGTGACAGCCATGCAAAGTGTCGGAACTATCCTGATTGTAGCCATGCTGATTACCCCAGCTGCAACTGCTTATCTGTATGCTAATAGCCTGAAAAGCATGATTTTCCTTTCCTCAACCTTTGGAGCTACTGCTTCAGTTTTGGGACTCTTTATCGGTTATAGCTTTAACGTTGCGGCAGGTTCTAGTATCGTGCTCACAGCTGCTAGTTTCTTTCTCATTAGCTTCTTTATCGCTCCAAAACAACGATATTTGAAACTGAAAAATAAACATTTGTTAAAATAAGGGGCAAAACCCCAATAAATTGGAGGATCTAATGAAAAAATTAGGTACATTACTCGTTCTTTTTCTTTCTGTCATTGCTCTTGTAGCATGTGCTAGCGGAAAAAAAGATGCAGCTTCTGGTCAAAAACTAAAAGTTGTTGCTACAAACTCAATCATCGCTGATATTACTAAAAATATTGCTGGTGATAAGATTGATCTTCACAGTATCGTTCCTGTTGGTCAAGACCCACACGAATACGAACCACTCCCTGAAGACGTTAAGAAAACTTCTCAAGCTGATTTGATTTTCTATAACGGTATCAACCTTGAAACAGGTGGCAATGCTTGGTTTACAAAATTGGTAGAAAATGCCAAGAAAACTGAAAACAAAGACTACTTTGCAGTCAGCGAAGGCGTTGATGTTATCTACCTTGAAGGCCAAAACGAAAAAGGCAAAGAAGACCCACACGCTTGGCTTAACCTTGAAAACGGGATGATTTTTGCTAAGAATATCGCAAAACAATTGAGCGCTAAAGACCCTAGCAACAAGGAATTCTACGAAAAAAATCTCAAAGAATATACTGATAAGCTAGACAAACTTGACAAGGAAGCTAAAGAGAAATTTAACAACATCCCTGCTGAGAAGAAATTGATCGTAACCAGCGAAGGATGCTTCAAATACTTCTCTAAAGCCTACGGTGTCCCAAGTGCCTATATCTGGGAAATCAACACTGAAGAAGAAGGAACACCTGACCAAATCAAGACCTTGGTTGAAAAACTTCGCCAAACAAAAGTTCCTTCACTCTTTGTAGAATCAAGTGTGGATGACCGTCCAATGAAGACTGTTTCACAAGACACAAACATCCCAATCTACGCACAAATCTTTACTGACTCTATCGCAGAACAAGGTAAAGAAGGCGATAGCTACTACAACATGATGAAATACAACCTTGACAAGATTGCTGAAGGATTGGCAAAATAAGCCTCTGAAAAACGTCATTCTCTCATGAGCTGGCGTTTTTTTCTATGCCCACATTTCCGGTCAAATCATTGGAAAATTCTAACCGTTTCAGCTAAAATGGAAGAAAAAAGATTGGAGTATCTTATGGTAACTTTTCTCGGAAATCCTGTGAGCTTTACAGGTAAACAACTACAAGTCGGCGACAAGGCACTTGATTTTTCACTCACTACAACAGACCTTTCTAAAAAATCTCTGGCTGATTTTGATGGCAAGAAAAAAGTCTTGAGTGTCGTGCCTTCTATCGATACAGGTATCTGCTCAACTCAAACGCGTCGCTTTAATGAAGAACTGGCTGGACTGGACAACACGGTCGTATTGACTGTTTCTATGGACCTACCATTTGCCCAAAAACGTTGGTGTGGTGCTGAGGGAATTGAAAATGCCATCATGCTCTCAGACTATTTCGACCATTCCTTTGGACGTGATTACGCCCTCTTAATCAATGAGTGGCACCTATTGGCACGCGCAGTCTTTGTCCTTGATACCGACAATACGATTCGCTACGTTGAATACGTGGACAATATCAACTCTGAACCAAACTTCGAAGCCGCAATTGCAGCTGCTAAAGCCCTATAGAAAAAATCCTCTGTCACAAAGAGTTCCCTACTCTTTGAAACGGAGGATTTTTCTTATTCTTTAATTATTGTTTATTTTGAAATGAATCCTTCAAAATCTTTTAGTTGAAAATTATATTTTTCAGTGAGTAACACATTATCCACTGCAACATCTTCTCCCAATGGGTAAATATTTCTTTTGAAACGGTTGTAGGAGGAAAATCTCTCCTACACTATTATTGATTCTGAGAGAAAATTGCAAAATATCATCTACCAAACTTTCAATTATTAAGATTTTTTACAGTTTATCTGAATTAGAATCGCAAGGCTTCTCAATAATATAATTGTCGAATTTTTTCAATCTAACTTCCTCTCCACTATTTCTTCCTTTATCAAGAAAAAGTTACCTCAATATTAATAAAGTACAATTCTAAATTAACTCCAATTATTGATTCATGATAATATTTCAGTAACTCATCGTGCAATTAAAAACAAGGATTTTTATTTCAGATGATCCATCGTGAACACTTCATCAGCCATCTCCCAAATTGCCGGATTATGTGTTGCGATAATGATTAGCCTATTATCATCTCGAAGAGATAGCAAAATCTCCATAATCAACTGAGAGGTTGCTGGGTCTATTGAAGCTGTTGGCTCATCTGCCAGAATAAAGGGTGGATTCTTTAAGATAACTTTTGCCAAGGCAACCCGTTGCGATTCTCCGCCCGATAACTCAAAGATGCGCTTATCTAGGTCAAGATAATCCAGGCCGACCTGTTCTAAAGCCTGCTTCTGCCTCAACCGCTGTTCCGCCCGACTCAACTTTTGACCAATGAGACCTAGCTTAAGGTTTTCTTCAATACTTTGGTTTTCAATTAAGCCAAAGTTCTGGAAGAGGTAGCCCAATTCGTGACGGAAAAAATCACTCGATTTATAATTGGCCAAGTCTTTACCTCGGTAAAAAATCGTCCCATCATAAGATTCTAATTTCCCAATCATGTTCATCAAGGTTGTTTTTCCGCTACCACTTGAACCAATTAAGGCATAGACTTTTCCAGCCTCAAATGTTATTGAAAGATTCGAAAATAACTCTCGTTCTCCAAAAGATTTACTCACCTGTTTAAGTTCAATCATATTAACCTCCCTTCAAAACAAGCATGGACATCTTGTTTTCTTTCTGCATTTGTACATGTAACTGTAAAAGAGATAGACCAGTAAAGAGTAACGAGACTAAGAAAGCAACTACTATCTCTACCATAAGAAATATACTCGCAACAAATCCCAGTAAAAACACACCCAGTTGAGCAAAGAGATAAGTGCGATGGATTTCTAAGAACCTGAGACCTGCAATGCGTTTGATAAAAATGGCACGTCTAAATTCTTCAAAGTAGAGCCTATTCATAGTGTTAAACAACAAGATTGAAGTTGCAATCCCAAGCACAGCTCCTGCTAGCATTACCCAACGTTCCCTCTGGATATTATCCAATAATGTGATGTAGTTGTGGTAACCTGTTTGCATTTCTGAGACCCAATTTTCAATGCCTTGTCTCTGGATAAGCTCCTGGGCATCAGACAATTGATTAAAGAGAACGTAGTTCTGTACTGCGTCTACCCAAAACAAAACGGACTGTGGACCAGTTGATTGGGGTGTTATAACAATGATGATTGGATCTTTCAAAAACTGCTGGTAAGAAATAGGGGTCGTATTATACACAAAACGATCCTGACCTGATTCCAAATAACCTACCGTAGCAGTCATTTGCTGTCGTTCATCTTGACTAGACATGCGACTGGTTAAGTCGTCTTCAAAAACAGATTTATAATGTTCTTCCTCTGAACGGAGGTGTTCAGGCAGCAATAAGACAAACTCCCCTACATCAAGGTGATTCATCTTTTGCTCAATAGTTGTATCTACAGGAATGTTTTGACGCTTCAAGTATTGCGGTGTGACGATAAGGACATTGCCATTCGGGCTGTAATCATGCCATTCTGTAGAGGTTGCCAAGTTTTTGGAGGAAGCCATGCCATTTTGCAAAGTACGGTCAATTAACTGGTGTCTAGATAAGAAAGCCTTTTGTTCTGAAACAGCCAGATCCATCAATTGATACCAAGTTCTGAATTTCCTTTGAGCTTGTTCATCAAAACCAGGACTCGTTCCTTCACGGCTGATTGATAGGATAGTCAGTTGCCTTTCCTGACTCCAAACCTCTTGTCCAATCCGATGCTGTTGCCAGGCTTGGGAATACTTTAAGCTACTCCCTATTCCCAGCGTTACAATAATAATCGCTAATAGTTGACCGATTAAAATCAAACTAATGATTCCTCTGACAGGCACTTGCCCTTTTATAATCTGCATCAGGTGTATCTTTTTTATCCCAACTGCGAAGAGTTGAGCGAAAAACAGGGAGATCGACAACAAGATGAGATTATAACTGAGCAAGCCTTCTCCTATGGTCATTAGGGATTGCGTTGGAAGCGACAGAATTTTTTGCATAAGAATGGCGAGCACGCCAGCTAAACTGAAACCAACAGCTATCCCTTTCAAATCCTCACCAACTGGTCTAAGGAAAATGGACCACCGTTTCTCTCCTGAAATGAGGCGAATGCCCGACGACCGTAATTGGCTAATTTGACTAATTAAAGTCAGTGCTACAAAGGTTAAGATGAAAATCAATAGACTGATTAACTGAAATCCGTTACTAAAGATAGCCATTAACGTAGATAGTTTAGATGGAATTATCAGGTGCATGTTAGTCAAGCCAAGTTGACTTAGCTCCTCCCTTAGCAAGTGAATATCTAGGTTTCCATCGAATACAAAATAGTTTGTTTCAACACTACTACTTTGAGCATCTTCTAGATTTTTTTCCTGTAGCCCATCAGGCAACTTTCCGTTCCCAAAGGTCGTATAAGAAAAAACTGTAGTACCTTCTGAGTTAAGATCTTGGTGTTGAATCGCAATAAAGCTATCCGTTTCTTCTGCTAGTTTTTCCAAGCGTGTAGCAACATGCTGAAAAGTTGTTTCAGGGGAAGAATCACGTACAACAACGTTGGGGTAATAATAGGAGACATATGTATCAGTCCAAATGGTAAATACCCAAACAAAGAACAAACTAGCAAGCAGGTTGGATATGAGTATAAATAATTTTTTCATAGTGCATTCCTTATTCTAAAGCAGAGGGCAGAAATACCCCTGCCCTCTATAAACTAGCAAGCTTACTAAACTATTGATAAAAGAATCTTCTTCAATTATTCTTTACCATCCCGCATCAAATGTAACTTGCTCCCCAAAATTTGTATTAACAAACGCATAGGCCGCACTACGTGCTCCTACATAAGCTGTTTTTGATTGTCACGTCCATTACTTCCAACATAGGCCCAGTGATTCCGTGAACCATGATAATAATTCGAAAATGCTCCCCAATTATTTGGATCATGATGGCCTCCATAGGTCCACTCGCCACCACGGTGAGAAACTGCCAAAACAGGAAGAGCCAAACTAAATGCCAAAACGGCAAGGGATGATGCAACTACTTTTCTAATTTTTAACATATTATTCCTCCTCTGAATGAAATATTATGAAAAAGAGCGAAATGCAACTACATATTTTAATTAGAAATCTCAGTCTGAATTATAGTATCCTATTTTTTCCTCCTTTCTAACTGCACGTTCCTTTCTACAGGCAGAGACCTAATTTTATAAACTAATCTTAAATACTTTAGATTTTGTAACTCATAATTTTCAACAGTTGGTTAGCTATGAAAGCATTTTATCAAACATCTCCATTCTTATATCTATCTGGTATTGTTACAAGCTCTCATCAGAATACCTTTCTCTAAATAGTTGAATTTTAAAGTAATACAAAATCAATCAGCCTTCCTAACATCAAGACCATTGGACTTCTTTTGTGATTGTACTCGAACTTCCAATTGTCTATTCTTCTGAACAAACTCTTGATAGGGAATTGTATTACCAAATGCAAGAACACTTAGTAATGCAAATGTAACTAATTTTTTAATTCCACGTTTTTTTCTCATGCAATGAAACCCTTTTCTGTTTCCTTGTTTTTATTTTAACAGATATATTTTATTTAGCCAAGCATTTTTATGTGATTATTGACTTTTTTTATTTTTTATTACTATATAGAATTATTTTTCTTTAACTTGCTATTTTGAACTAAAAATTTTATAATAAAATTAAGCAAATAGGAAGGTTTATTATCTTTAATGAATACACTCGCAGAGAAATTCAGATTGAAAAGAAAAGAGTTGAGACTCTCCCAACAAACTCTTGCAGAAGGAATTTGTGAACAAAGCCAGATTAGTAAAATTGAGAGAGGGCATTTCATTCCCTCCGCAGACCTTTTGTTCAAACTCTCACAACGGCTCGAAGTGCCATTAGATTATTTTTTTAATGAACAAATTGAAATTAAATCTAACCTCTCTAATTTCAAGCAATTATCTGCTCACCTATTAGATGACAGAAATTATGACAATTTGGAATATATTTATAGAATAGAGATTGAACGAAGTACTTTTCTAACACTAGAAGACCGAACTTACCTTGAATGGATTAAAGCTATTATTGACTTCTATCAATATGACAGTAAGTGTGAGGCAATTTCTTCATTGGAAAATATATTATTAAAAGTCTCTTCAAATACTCTGATTTATTTAAAGGCATTGAATACTCTATCTAATTTCTATTCCTTAGTGGGTCGTGAACAAGAATATGAGGCAAACTACTCTCATTTAATGGAGTTATATCAGACAAAAAATTTTGAACATCAAGAGTTTTTATTTGGCTACATCAGAGTTCGTTACAACTACGCTCACTACCTAGTGTCAAAGGAAAAATATAACGAAGCCATCCAAGAAGCTCTTGAGACGATTGAACTTTGTAAACAAAGACAGACAAGCTACCAACTGGCTCCTCTACTTATTCTTGTAGGAAATGCTGGAGCCAAATTTCTAGACAAAGAACAAATCAAAAATTATTATATAGAAGCAAGAGAGTTATGTAAGATTTATAACAATCCTTTAATGTTGATGAAGATAGAAAATTATTTGAAAGAATTAGATACTGTTTAGTTAATCTTGACATCATAGTTTTTCTGAAACATTAAATAACCTGTAAGGCTGATAGTGAAATTAATACTATCAGCCTTATAATTATGTGACTATTAGTCCGTCTCGCTCCGCTAGGTGCGAGACAAAAAAACCACCCGCTATGCGGGTGGTCATGATTTACGAGTAAATTCAAGTTCGATCTGATAAAAACAACTAAATTACTCTACAGATTTCAAGGCTTCAAGCATATCAACCTTTCTCAGATGATGATTGACGAAGAAACCAAGCAAGGTCAAAATGATGCTTACTGCTGCCACTGGGATTACATAGACTTCCCAGCCTACCTGCGGATAAAAGAGAATAGTCGCAGGCGAAATCATTTGAATCAAAAATTGATGTAAATAGAAACCAGATACCAGACCAAGTACAATTCCCACAAGGGACAGCACAATCGTCTCACGATAAATGTAGAGGGTGACTTCATTATTGTGAAAACCGAGAACCTTGATAGTGGAGAGTTCACGGATTCTCTCAGCCACGTTGATATTAGTCAGATTGTAAAGGATAACGATAGCCAACAGAACCGATACGATGACCAAGATGGTCATGGTCTGATTGAGTGAGCTAGCGACGGAGTCAAAGAGTCGAATGGCTGAAGTATTTTGGACGACGCTGGACACCGCAGCTTGATTCATAAGCAAACCAGCCTGCCTTTCGATACTAGGCGCACTGGTATCCCTTAACGAGACCAAATAAGTGTTGGCTTGGGGTAGCTGGCCGTAAATTTGCACATAGCTAGCCTGACTCATATAAATAAAGTGACCAACGTAGTTCTCAGCAATAGCAGCGACCTTTAGCTTCTTACTTTCAATTTCTAGAGTCTGTCCAACCTTGACACCTGCCAGCTGGGCAAGTTTAGCTGTAATAACGACGCCATCTTTTAATGTCAGATCCTGCTGATGATGTTGAAGATGGATAAAAGGCGTCAAATCTTCCTTCTCTGTCATCATAAGGGTAATAGTCTGAAGACCAGCCTTGCCTTTAAAATCCTTGTCTAGCGTTTTAGAATAGATTTTCTGGTAGTCTTGGATTTCCTGCCCTTTCAACACTTCTTCCAACTCTGCCTTGTCTTGATTGGTCGCACTAGGATTTTCAGAGACAATCATTTGATACTGTTGGATTTGTTGAAACTGTCTAGACGGAACTCCTGCTACAGAGGATTGGATTCCTAAACCTGCAAAAAGCAGAGCAACTGAACCTGCCACACCAAAGATTGTCATCAACATCCGTTGCTTATAACGGAAGATATTGCGGGCTGTTACCTTATGGGTAAAACTGAGACGACGCCAGATAAAACCGATGCGCTCCAGTAAGATTTTAGCTCCTTTGACAGGTGGTTTAGGCAGTAAAAGCTGGGCTGCTTCATCGTGTAGTTCCCTACGAGCCACCAGGTAGGCCGGTAACACACTCGCCAACCAACTTAAACCAAGAGCTAATAAACTATAGCTCCAATAGAACTGAATCTGGGTTTCTCCCACTACCATACCTTTTGTAATGACACTTGAAATTACACTGGCTAGTAAATAATGGCCAAGTATACTACCTAGAGCTGTTCCGACAGTTCCAGCTACTAGACCGTAGAGGAGAAATTTGGCGATAATATCCTTACTGCGATAACCCAAGGCCTTAAAAATACCTGCATGTGTTCTCTCTTCATCCACAAAGCGAGTCATTGTTGTAAAGGTCACCATAGCTGCTACAGCATAAAGCACTACAGGAAAGATATTGCCCACTGCCCGAATACTGGCTGAAGCATTACTGTACATGAGGTAGCCTTGACCGCCAGGCATGGTCTGACGATTATATACTTGATACTTGGGCTCAGCTAAATCATCCAAGACTTGCTGATGTTTTTCTAGTTTTTCCTTTTCTTGGACTAGATTTTGTTCAGTCTGCTTTAGTTTGTCCTCTTCCTTGCTCAATTCCTGCTTAGCTTGGGTAAGTTGATCACGGGCCTGCTCTCTCTGGGCTTGAGGAAGCAAGGCTAGTTGACTTTCTTGAGCCTGTATACGAGCTTGAGCAGCTGCTAAACGACGCTTGCCTTCCTGCAAATTAGTCTCAGCCTTGTCAAGGGTCTCTTGGCCTTTGTCTATAGACTCTTGTCCTTCTTTTTTCAAGAGTTGCAGACGTACCTTACCATTATCTGATAAAGCTTGTTCAAGGTCTTCCTGATGTTGCTTGGATTTTTCTTCATAAGCTTCTGAGAAAGCATTTAAACCTGACAAATCTTGATATTTCAAACGAGCTATATTGTGGACTTTCTGATCAAACTGACTAGGTAAAATCACCCCATAGGCTGTCAGAGTCCCACTTCCACTTGCTGCGTAGCCCATATCTCGCTGGGAGAGGATTTCAGCTGAATCCACAAAACCAGTAATGGTATAAGTATGGTCTTTTAAAGAGGAATGACCCTCTTCTTTTTCTTTAAAACTAATCTCCTGTCCCACGCTGTATCGGCCTTGCAAATGAGTAGCCAAAGCAATTTCCTTGTTTGACTGAGGAAAACGTCCCTCTCTTAGCTGAAAGGTTGAAATTCGCTCTGGTTTGGAGTACAGCCGAATGGCATCCTGCCCATTTTCCATAGTCACATCTGTCAAATAGCCAAACTCAACCTCTGCGCCCTCCGTCTGTTCTAGCTCTTCTTGATCTGTTTGATCCAAACCATAATTAGACATAACTGCCAAATCCAAGGTTTGAGCAGTTGTTAAATAAGCATTAGCTGTCGCCTCCATGTTGGGACTGGTTACTTTGAGGCCTACTAAGGCTAGAGACCCTAACATCATCAAGGTTAAGATGGATAAAAAACGCCCCTTGGAGCCTGTGAAGGACTGAATTAAGTCCTTCCAATAGGTTTTTCGCTTGATCATGCTAGTACTCCAAACTGTCGATATCTTGAGGATGCTGGTTGATCACCACATCCTTGACACTGGCATCGTGCATATGAATCACGCGATCAGCAATGGGCGCCAAAGCTCCATTATGAGTCACGATGATCACCGTCGCTCCCTTTTGACGAGACATATCTTGCAGAATCTTCAAGACTTGCTTGCCTGTCTGATAATCCAAGGCTCCAGTTGGTTCATCACAAAGGAGAATTTTAGGATTTTTGGCTACTGCACGTGCAATGGAGACTCGCTGTTGCTCCCCTCCAGAAAGCTGGGCTGGAAAGTTATTGAGACGATGAGCCAGACCTACATCTGTCAAGACCTGTTCAGGATTCAAGGCATCTGTCACGATTTCTGAAGCCAACTCCACATTTTCCTTAGCGGTTAGATTGGAAACTAGATTATAAAACTGAAAAACAAAACCGACATCATTTCTACGATAATTGGTCCTCTGGTGGGAACTATAATCTGCAATATTAACACCATCTATCCAGATTTCCCCTTCATCATTGGTATCCATTCCCCCAAGAAGGTTAAGAACCGTTGACTTGCCTGCACCAGATGCACCTAGAATAATAACCAATTCACCCTTTTCAATCTCAAAATTCACATCACGATTGGCCACAATCTCCGTGTCCCCAACCTGATATCGCTTGTAACAATGTTTCATCTCAATATAAGCCATAAGACCTACCCTCTCTCAAACAAATTACTTCCTATTACCATTATAACGCTTTTTCAACTAGTTGGAAACTGCTTACATTCTCAAATCTTTATCAAAAGGCAGTCTCAAACTACTGCCTTCTATCACCTTCTTAAAAATAAAATTGAACAAGATCACCTTCTGCTGTCGCCACTGAAATACAATCTTTCCCCATGCATTTCACTTCTACTTTTTCTTGATTCATTTTAATCACACTCTTCTCAATACCTGGATAAGTGACTCGCAAATCTCCCCCACTTCTTGATAAAATGGTCAACTGTAAGAGTTTTTTATCCGCCCACCTCATGCTAATTTCAAAATGTCCACGTGCCATTAAGCCTGAAACAGAACCTGTTGACCATGCATCAGGTAGGGCAGCTAGAGGTACCATATAAGCTGTATGAGACTGGAGTAACATTTCTGCCATGCCACTAGTAGCACCAAAATTACCATCTATCTGAAAAGGAGGATGGCTACACCAAAGATTTTGTAAGGTGAATGACTTTAACTGCTCTGCTAATAATTTATGGGCTCGATTGCCATCTCCTAGACGCGCCCAAAGATTGATCTTATTGGCCTTAGACCAACCTGTGCCGCCATCTCCACGATCATTGAGGCTAGCACGCGCCGCTTCAAGATACTCTTGTACCTTGTAGCTAAAGAGAGTTCCAGGATAGAGTCCCACTAGATGGGAAGTGTGCCGATGCTGAGCCTCCACTTTCTCATTTTGAAAATGCTGCTCTTCCTCCTCATACCACTCCCTGATTCGACCAGATTGAGTGATTTGAAGAGGATTAAGCAAATCAAACTTCTCCTTGACTTCCGTCAACAAGTCCTCATCCAGTTCCAATTTCTGAGCAGCCTGAATAAAATCATGAAATAACTGCCAAATCAGAGATTGGTCATAGGTATTGCCAATCGAAATCGGCCCATGTTCTGGCGAATAAGACGGAGAAGAGACCCAACGCTGCGCCTGCTGATCCTTATGTAAAAAGACATTCCAAAAACGAACCGTTTCCCTTAACATGGGATAAATTTTCTCCCTGAGATAGTCTTGGTCCCTATAAAATGAATAGGCTTCATAAACAGTTTGCATCATCCACGCATTGGCAGCTGGTGACCAACCCCAATAGTAATCCCAACCAGGTGCCGTCCAACCAAAGGGTGTCGCTTGAGTATGAACCAACCAACCGTTCTCCTCCCCTTCCTGAGAGACGATTGCTGCATACCTTGCAGCCGCTAGACGACCATAGACACGCAAATCATCTATATAGTTGATGACTGGGAAAGCCGTCTCTAGGAGATTGGTAACATAGGCTGGCCAATAATTCATCTGCAGGTTGATATTCAAGTGATAGTCCGAATTCCAAGGAGGATTATCGACTGCATTCCAGACCCCTTGTAGGTTAGCTGGTAGAGCATCTGGACAATCTCTGGAAGAACTAATCAGTAAATACCGTCCATACTGGAAGAACAACTCCTCCAAAGCCTGCCCCTCTTGTGGCTTATAATTTTTTAACAAATCATCTGTAGTGGATGCATCAATCTCAGCTCCCAAATCCAATTGAACACGCTGGAATAAGGCTTGGTAGTCCTCAATATGCCTTGATTTCAATTGGGCATAGCCCTTTTCTTTAGCTGTCTCCACTAAGTCCTTTACCTGTTGCTCTAAATCTATTTTCTTGCGATAATTACTAGCAGGATTTTGGGCAAAATCAGTCTTAGCAGCCAAGAAAAGATTGGCATAACTGGCTCCTGATATCTGAACCTTATCTGACCAAACTCTAATATCCCCATCTGTTTCCCAAGCTAAACAGCTAGCAAACTGCAGGGCATTGTCCTTAACCCTCCCCTTCATCAAGATATGAGAAGCAGAGATATCCAGCTGGCATTTCTTATAATCAGACTTCTCCTGCTCATACTTTCCATCAGAAGCCAAATCACGACTTAGCGACAGTTCTATAGTAAAATCTAGAGTTTCCGCCCCTTCCTTAGTAAAGCGCTGAACCAAGAGATCATCTGGAAAACTCGCAAAAGCTTCACGTTCAAATTTCGTTCCCTTATAGACATAAGAAGTCGTCGCAAGCGCCTTGCTGATATTCAACTGTCTCTGGTAATCCGTCACCTGAGACAAAGTTGTACCTTGCTGGCTGAACTCAATGAAAATATCTCCAAAGGACAGATAGGTCCCATATTGACTCGTTTGGGGCCCAACTAGGTGCTGTTCAGCCAGTTCCTTAGCCCGATTGTAATCTCTCTTTTCCAAAGCCTGCCGAATCTCAGCTAAAAAACCATACTGGTCCTGAAGATTTCCACCCTGATAATCGGAACTATCAGGAAGTGGACCACCAGACCAGAGACTTTTTTCATTGAATTGAATCCGCTCAACCCCTATAAGGCCAAATACTTTTGCCCCTAAAGAACCATTGCCTATTGGTAAAGCCTCTTCTTCCCAACCCTTATATGTTGTTGACGCTGGTTGCTTGTAAGCCAATACATAATCTTGTTTTTTATTCCTTATCATACTTCCATACTAACATAAAAAGTCTAGAAATCAATTCTAGACTTACATTTTTTTATTTTCCAAGGTAGTATTCAGAAACTACGTTCAATTTTTCGTCAAATTCGAATACCAATGGTGGGAAGTTAGGGATTTCCACGTCCATGATTTCGTCATCTGACAAACCTTTGATGTGTTTTACAAGGGCACGGATTGAGTTACCGTGAGCTCCTACGAATACGTTTTTACCATCTTTAAGAGCTGGAGCGATTTTATCTTCCCAGAATGGAAGGGCACGTTCCAAAGTCACTTTCAAGTTTTCAGCATCTGGGATAACTGAGTCGTCAAGTGAAGCGTAACGACGGTCAGTGTGAGCTGAGTGCTCATCATCACGATCCATGTTTGGAGGCAATACATCGTATGAACGACGCCAGATGTGAACTTGCTCATCACCAAATTGTTCAGCAGCTTCAGCTTTGTTTTTACCAGTCAAACCACCGTAGTGACGTTCGTTCAAACGCCATGATTTTTCAACTGGAACCCACAATTGGTCAGAAGCTTCAAGAGCCAAGTTAGTTGTTTTGATCGCACGTTTCAATACTGAAGTATAAGCTTGGTCAAATTCGATACCAGCTTCTTTGATCAATTTACCAGCGTCAATCGCTTGTTGTGTACCTTTTTCAGACAAATCAACATCAGCCCAACCAGTGAAAAGGTTAGCTTTGTTCCATTCAGACTCACCGTGGCGAGCAAAAACCAATTTTACCATTAGATGGATTCTCCTTTAAATTTTCCGAGGTTTCCCCTCGTTTATCTATTCTATTTTACACAATTTTTCACAAAAAAGCTAGTCAAAACCAAAAAGGAAAGGACTGTTTGGCAATCCTTTTCCTTATTAGTATCATACAACAACCTTATTTCTCTTCAAATCCTTCTGCGACTGCGTCCGCAAAATTTTCTTCTACGATGCTTGCACAGTGGTCACAGATAACTGCGTGGTAGCTGCGTTCTGCTGTTGTTGGGTCGATACGACGGCAACGGTCACATACTTGGCCTGCAGCACGTTCAACTGTAAAGGCTACATCTTCGAAGCTAACGGCAGATTCTGGAGCTGGTCCTTCTGCGATGGTCAAGTCTGACACGATTAAAAGTTGAGCTACATTGCTGTTTACTGCTTCGAGTAGAGTTTTCACCACTTCATTTGGATAAACTGTCAAGTGAGCTTCAAGTGATTTACCGATTACTTTTGCATTACGAGCTTCTTCCAAGGCTTTTTGAGCTTGTCCACGGAAGTCCATGAAGGCTGCCCATGTATCCAAGATTTCTTCTTGGTTAGCAAAAGTTTCTGCTTCTGGCAATTCTGACAATTGAACGAAGTCTTCAGCTTCAAACTCAAGATATGACCATATTTCCTCCGCAGTGTGAGGAAGGATTGGTGTCAAGAGTTTGGTGATTTTCACAAGAATGTCATAGAAGACAGTCTGCATTTGACGGCGTTCCAATGATTTGGCACCTTCGATGTAGACAACATCTTTAGCAAAATCAAGGTAAAAGGCTGATAAATCAACGTTGATAAAGTTTACCAAGGCCTTGTAGATTGTCAAAAATTCAAAGTTAGCATAGGCATCACGAATGGTCTTGACAAGCTGGTTAAAGCGAATCGTCATGTACTTATCAACTGAACGAAGCTCATCATAAGCTACTACATCTTGAGCCGGGTTAAAGTCAGATGTGTTAGCAATCAAGAAACGAAGAGTGTTACGAATCTTACGGTAAGTTTCAGAGACTTGGCTCAAGATATCCATAGAGATACGCACGTCGTTGGTTGAGTCTACACTTGTTACCCAAAGACGCAAGATTTCAGCACCAAATTGTTTTTCAACATCGCTTGGAGCAATGGTATTTCCAAGAGATTTAGACATCTTCTCACCTTTACCGTCAAGGGCAAAACCTTGTGACAAGATTTGTTTGTAAGGTGCTACGCCATGGTTAGCAACTGAGGTGATGAGTGATGAGTTGAACCAACCACGGTATTGGTCAGAACCTTCTAGGTAAAGGTCTGCTGGGTAAGTCAACTCTGGACGGTTTACTACAACTCCATTCCATGATGAACCTGAGTCAAACCAAACGTCCATGATATCAGTTTCTTTTTTGAACTCGCCGTTTGGTGAACCTGGATGAGTAAATCCTTCTGGCAAGAGGTCCTTAGCATCACGTTCCCACCAAATGCTTGAACCATGTTCCTCAAAGAGTTGAGCCACGTGTTCAATAGTTTCAGCAGTCATGATCGCTGTACCGTCTTCAGCGTAGAAGATAGGAAGTGGAACACCCCAAGCACGTTGACGAGAGATAACCCAGTCGCCACGGTCACGAATCATATTGTAAAGACGGACTTTACCCCATTCTGAGTGGAATTTCACTTTTTCAATTTCATCCAAGATTTCTTGGCGGAATTTAGAAACTGAGGCAAACCATTGTGGTACTGCACGCCAGATGATTGGTTTCTTAGTACGCCAGTCAAATGGGTATGAGTGAGAGATTTCTTCTTGGGCAAGAAGGAGGTTACCAAGTTTCTCGATAACAGTTGGAACTACCTTTTCATAGAATTGACCTTCAAACTCAGGACCAGCATTCTTCATCATGATACCACGTTCGTCAACAGTCACTGCGACTTCAAGACCATTAGCAATACCGACATTGTAGTCATCCTCACCAAAACCAGGGGCTGTGTGGACGATACCTGTACCAGAATCAGTCGTAACGTGGTCACCAAGGATAACCAATTCATCTACAGCTGTATCCCATGGGTGTTCTGTTACGATATGATTCAATTCTTGACCACAATAAGTTGCCAAAACTTGAACATCAGCCCAGCCAAATTTCTCAGACAAGCTAGTCAATAATTCTGCAGCAACCACAAACTTACGAGTTTCACCAGCAGGTTGAACCAAAACGTAATCAATATCTGCACCAACAGTCAAACCACGAGAAGCTGTGATGGTAAATGGAGTTGTTGTCCAGACTACGATATAAGTATCTGTATCTAGAACACCTTTACCATTTTTTACCTTGTTGGCATAGTAAAGGGAAGTTGAAACCAAATCATGGTATTCAATCTCCGCTTCAGCAAGAGCCGACTCAGATGACCAAGACCAGTAAACTGGTTTAGCACCACGGTAGATGTAACCTTTATTAGCCATCTCACCAAATACACGGATTTGAGCTGCTTCATAGTCAGGAGTCAAAGTCACATATGGATTTTCCCAGTCACCAGAAACACCCAAACGTTTGAAGTCTTCGCGTTGTTTATCTACTTGAGAAAGAGCATATTCACGGCAAAGTTTCAAGTACTCAACCAAGTCCATTTCTTTACGTTTGACACCTTGTTTTGCCAAAACTTGCTCGATTGGCAGACCATGTGTATCCCAACCTGGAATATAAGGAGCATAAAATCCTGACATAGACTTAGAACGAACAATGATATCTTTTGAAATCTTGTTCATAGCATGTCCAACGTGAATATTTCCGTTCGCGTATGGAGGGCCATCATGCAAGGTGAAATGAGGTTTTCCTTGGTTCAATTCTTGACGACGTTGATAAAGCTTTGCATCTTCCCATTCCTTTTGCCAAACTGGCTCTTTGGTAGGAAGTCCTGCACGCATTGGGAAAGCTGTTTTCCCAAGGTTAAGGGTATCTTTGAGTTTCATGGTATCTCCTTTATAAATAATAACAAATTAAAAACCACGACTGCCAAAAAGGACGAAAATCGTGGTACCACCTTTATTCGGAAAAAGATTTAGTCTTTCTCCCTCTTATCCCGTAACGTGGGGAACGTCAAATCTTACTAGCTTCAGACTTGAGTTTTTGAGAGGATAATCTTAGCATTAGGGATTACAGGACTCACACCATCTCCTGCTCGCTGGAAATATAAGGATAAGATATTGTTCTCAGAATATTTCTTATAAAATTGTAACAGATTCTTGCGGTGCCGCAAAACCTGGTTCTGAGTTTACAGCTTCAGTAGCTGGTGTTGGTCCTGAATAATGGCTTGGAGCTACTTCTGGCTCTTCATACATTGGACCAACTGGATGAGCTGGACTTTCTTCAACAACCGGAGCTGGTGAAACCACTTGTTCCTGCTCAGCTCTTGCTTCGGCTTCTGCAAGTTCCTTATTAGCCGCTTCGATACGCGCTTGCAACTCTGCCATTTCCTCGGGAGAAAACTGGCGAGTAATATCAATTGGTTCTTCCTCTGGATGTTGTTGCAAGACAGAGTCACCTAAGACTTCGCTGACCACTTCTTTGAAGGCCTCATCACTTGTCTGAAGATAAGTAGCTGTTGGGCGAAGAATATCTTCCCAATCTGAAGATTCAACAATTGCTAACTGGCTCTCAATTGTAGATTTAAGACGTTGATGGAAGACACGACTCTTGTTCTTCAATTCTTCTGTTTCAACAGCAACCTTCTTAGCATTATCAGTTGCTTGACGAAGAATTTCATTCGCCTTGTATTTAGCTTCTTCCAACAAACGTTGTGCATCCTGCTCTGCTTGGTGAATGATATTGTTTGAACGTTCAGTTGCAGCTTGTTTTACTCGCTCAGCTGTATCTTGTGCAATCAATACAGACTGGCTCAATGAATCTTTCATCTCATCAAAGTAAGACAAACGCTCTTCCAAACTCTTAATATGTAAATCCTTATCATGATTAGAGCGAACCAAATCTTCATAATCACGGACTACAATATCTAAAAATTCATCTACTTCTTCTTGATCGAACCCTCTAAAGCGTGTGCTAAAGGTTTTATCTTTGATTTCTAACGATGTAATTGGCATATTTTTCCTCACTTACTTAATAACAATTGGACCGTTAATTTCTTTTTATCTTTTTTTGTTTGCCCATTATCTCTAACGAGTTTCAATCGACCAAATTTCCTAACACTAATCAAATCACCAACTTGAACTGCATAATCTGATTTTTCAACTAAATGGTAATTAACTTGAACTGCCTGTTTTTCAATTAACTGACTTACCTGATTTCTAGACAGTTTTAATACACCTGCTAGAAAAACATCTAATCTAGAACTAGCAATACAAATATCTAATTCTTGATAATCTTCTACTGTAGCAATTCTCTCAGTAAAATGCCGTTCTTCTAGACGAACCGGTAAACGAGCAATTTTCGTAATGCCGTCTTGAAAAAGGAGCATAAACTGTCGATTAATGATAATCTGTGCCCTCTCTTCGTTGACTAAGATATCACCAAATAGCTTCCTATCAATTCCGAGCTTGTTTAAAACAGTACCTAATATTTTTGCATGCGTTAGGCGTTCAAACTTATTAGGATAGACAATTTCTTGCAAGGAAAGTTCAAAATCAGAGAATTCTGGCTCAAAATAATCAGGATACAGGAGTACCCGTACATATTCAGTTTCAAGAAACTGCCGACTGCTCATGTAGGAGATGCTGTTGGTTGATGCTAGCACCTTTAAAATCTTTTCTTGATGGGGATTTACAAAAGGTGTTAAAAAAGGAGAATAAGAATCTTCTACCTTTTTTATCCATTCTACTCCCTTATCAATAAAAGACGAATCATTCTTAGAAAAGTGTTGATAAATCATCTTGTTCATAGAAAGATCACTAAAAGTCGAATCAACTGTTCCCCTAGGAAGTGAACTAGTAATACCGCAATCCAGACAGACAAGTCAAGACCTGCAATCTGGAGAGGTAAACGTTGCAAGGGAGCTACTATCGGTTTCACTAAACTAATAATCAAGCGTCCAAGACGTGATTCATAAGCATTAGGAAACCAAGACATCAGAGCAAACACGATTAAAATCAGTGAATAGATATCCACTGCATTTTGAACAAAACGAATGAGAAAGATCATTATCTCACTCTCGTACGTTTCATATCAAAGCCAAATTCACCATTTTGTGATTCATCTGGAATTTTGATGTCTTCAATATTGACGACAACATCAACTGGTGTCAGCAGGTACATAGTAGATGCTACCTTTTTCATGTTACCAGCTAAAACGTGGCGCGCCCCATCCAGATAATCCAAACAACGACGTGCTTGAACTTCTGTCATATATTGGAAATCAATCAAAATACTTTCGTTACCAGCTAATAAATCAACAATATCTGTGGCATCTTCGTATTTACGTGGATAACGAACATCAATTGTCACCTTATCAGTAGAACGTTGACTTTGCATAGCCAACTCTTGTTGACGGGCATGAAGACGAGTGATGTTTTTATCTTTAGATGGCGTGCTAGCAGCTTGTTGAGGCAACTCTTGAACAGAAGGGACTGGAGTCACAATCGGCTCTTCAGCTTTAGGCTGATATGCAGTACCAACATCTTCTCCATCTTCTGTAAAATAATCTATAAATTTATCAAATCTATCTTTTAAAGACATATTTCTTTCCTATTTAAAAAATGCTGTACCAATTCTGACAAATGTTGAGCCAAATTCAATCGCTTCCTTGTAGTCACGACTCATACCCATACTCAAGTCCGTCATTGGCATATTGGGAATTTGTTTTTCTCTAATTTCTAGTTGCAAATCCTGAGTAGCTTTAAAAATTTCTTTCAACTCATCACTACTAGCTTCAAAAGGAGCCATGGTCATCAAGCCGACATATTCAATTTTATCTAAGGTGGCCAATTCTGGCAAGAGCTCTAATAGTTCTTCCCTTGAAAAACCATGTTTGCTCTCTTCCCTTGAGATATTTACTTGTAAGAAACACTTAACAACTCGGTCACTTCTTTTTTGAATTTCCTCTGCTAGCTTTAATGAATCCAAAGCGTGGAAATAATCAACATACTGAATGACATCTTTGACCTTGCGTCTTTGCAAGGTTCCAATCAAATGCCAGGTAATATTTCTATCTTTTAAAGCTTCATATTTCTCAAGAAATTTATCCACACGATTTTCACCAATATGATGCACACCTAGCGGAAGCAAAGCCTCCGCTGTCGGTACGTCTACATATTTTGTAACAGCAACAACCGAAACAGAATTAGCTTCTCTTCCTGACTGCTGACTTGCATCTTTTATTTGTTGAAAAACACGTTCTGTATTTTCTTTCAAATTCATTTACTTAACGATTTTTGAAAAATGGAGGAGTGTCTAATTCATCCTCATCGTGTAAAGATGGTGCTTCGAAACGTTCAACTGGTGATACAACTGAATCAGTCGGACGAACAATTGTCTCACGACGCAAGTCCCAATCACCAAATGCTGAAGTTTGAGAAGTTTCTGTACGGCGAGGTGCTGGACTTGGAATTTCTGCAGTTTCAGCCATATCAAACTGACGATTATGATTGTGTGCATAACTAGGACTTGCTTGTTCATGACGAACTGCTTGTCTTGGTGCATGGCCCACAACTTTTTCAACACGATCTTGGCGAACACCAGTTGCCACAACTGTAACACGAATTTCATCTTTCATGTTTTCATCGATAGATGTTCCGAGCCAGATGTTTACTCCTTGACCAGCTGCTTGGTTGACGATTTCTGAAGCTTCTTCTGCCTCAATCAAAGTCAAGTCGAGACCACCAGTAACGTTGACGATAACATCCTCAGCACCGTCAATAGTTGTTTCAAGAAGTGGTGAGTAGATTGCCTTACGAGCTGCTTCTACCACACGTTCTTCACCACTACCGATACCGATACCCATTAGGGCGTTCCCTTTATTTGCCATAACTGTTTTCACATCGGCAAAGTCAAGGTTAATCAAACCAGGATTTGTAATCAAGTCCGTAATTCCTTGAACACCTTGGCGAAGCACGTTATCTGCTTCGCTAAGAGCTTCAAGAAGTGGAGTTTTCTTATCAACAATTTCAAGCAAGTTGTTGTTTGAAATAATCAATAAAGTATCTACATGTTCGCGAAGCTGATTGATTCCTTCTACAGCGTACTGACCACGTTTGCTTCCTTCAAAACCGAAAGGACGTGTCACAACACCAACTGTAAGAGCACCTAAATCTTTAGCAATGCGGGCAATAACAGGAGCTGCACCAGTACCAGAGCCACCTCCCATACCTGCAGTAATGAAGACCATATCTGCTCCAGTAATAGCTTGAGTCAAGGCTTCTTCGCTTTCTTCAGCTGCCTTTTGACCAACTTCAGGTCGACCGCCAGCACCCAAACCACGAGTCAATTTAGGGCCTAACTGAATTACAGTCTCAGCTTTTGTACTACTCAAAGCTTGTACATCTGTGTTTGCTGCGATAAATTCTACGCCTGCAACACCTTCGTCAACCATGCGGTTAATGGCGTTTCCGCCACCTCCACCAACACCGATTACTTTAATAACTGCACCCTGAGCTGCTGCTGTATCAAATGAAAATGTCATAGTTTATTTTTCCTCTTTTATTCATCAAACATACTTCCGATTAAGCCACGGAAACGATCTGCGATTTTTGGTTTATTTTGAGAAGATACTTTATCTTCTTTCGGAGCAACTACGTTCGTAGAAGCTGATTGCTCTACCTCAGTATTTTGAACTGGTTGAATAGGGGTAGGTTGTGCTACTTGCGTAACGCGTTGAATCATCCCACCAAAATTAATAGGTTGGTGACGCAAAGTATCCTCACCCTTGACTGCTCTTTGTGCCAATAAATGCACTTCAGTCAATTGACCTGCAAATTCAGACAAGCTAATCACATGAGCGAAGGCAGGATTACGGATTCCAACTTGATTTGGAACGTAAAGTTTGACACCAACGCCAAAAACTTCCTGTGCAAGTTCTACAACACCTGGTAAAATAGCATTTCCACCAATCAGAACAATCCCACCTGGAAGATCCAACAAATGTCTTCTTTCCAACTCTTGTTTGATTTGTTCAAAAATGTGCTTAATGCGGGCTGAAATAATCTCTGCTAGGTAGCTTTCTGTAACTTCTACAGGCTCTACTTCACCAATTACTTCAACTTGGAAGGTTTCATTGCTTGCAAGTGAAGGGTAGGCTTCACCATAGTTCAATTTCAATCCTTCAGCTAGTTTTTGTGAAGTCTTCAAAACCTTAGAGATATCTTTTGTGACATAATCTCCACCTTCTTGAAGAATATTTGTAAACTGGAGTTCTTGGTTACGGATTGTAGCAACAGTTGTTTGACCTGCTCCCATATCAATCACAGTAGCTCCAAATTCACGCTCTCCTTCGTTCAAGACTGAACGAACCAAAGCCAATGGTGAAATAATAATATTTTCAACTTGAACACCTGAGCGCTCAACTGTCTTGCGTAAATTGTGAAGAATAGTACGTGGACCTGTGTAAAGCAAACCACGCATTTCAAGACGAACCCCCATCATGCCACGCGGGTCACGAATACCTTGGAAGCCATCTACGATAAATTCTTCTGGAATAAACGTAATGACTTCACGATCTGGTGTCATACTCTTTGTCAAAGCTGATTTAACAACATTTTCGACATCTTGATCTGTAATTTCTTTTGTATCAGATGTAACTGGAATCATTCCTTGAGTTGGTTCTACCTGCAAAAGATTTCCAGGCAAACCAACATTCACTGATTTGATTGAAATGCCAGCTTTCTCTTCTGCTTGGGAAATAGCTGACTTGATAGCTGCTGCTGCTGCTTCAATATCAACGATAATCCCATCCTTTACACCTTTACTCTTGGCATTACTTACACCAATTACATTAAGTTCACCATTTCTAAGTTCGGCAACCAATACTTTAATCGAATTAGTTCCGATATCTAAGCCTGTAAAAAAACCATCTCTAGCCATTACATCGCATCCTCTCTCTTCCAAGTTTCAAACTTCTATTCAAAATAGCTAAAATAGGGCATAGCTATTCACAGAATATTATAACACAAAAAATCCAATCGTGCTTAGTTTTTCCTAAATTTACTTACCATTTTTTCACATTCGTTCCTTAGATTTTTTTATTTTCCAAACAAGCTATAAAAAATCAGATTTATGAAAAAAAGAAAGCTTAAAATCAAGCTTTCTTTGCAATCATTTTTTCTGCTTCTTGTTCTAAAAATAGTTCCAAGATTTTCTTTGTTAACGTAATCGCTGCTGATAAGGCTAGGGAAACGATTAAATAATTAGCTACTAAGCCATGGTCTCCAACCAATGGTGGTTTTGTCAAGAATCCGTAATCTCCACCTGTTACTAAATTAACCACAAAAATCAAGGCATTTAGTGCAAAGGTCATGAGAAAAATTCCCTTCACATCCAGCAATCGCGCATTATACTGTCTCAATAGATAAACTAGAGAGTTCCCCAAGAGAGCTAAGTGACCAAAGATAAAAGATAAAATCGCAATATGTGGGAAAGGATAGGCATCTGGCACTGGATAAACAAAGGCTGCTAGTGTCCCAAATGTCCCCAATAATGCAAAGTATTGCTTATATTTGGACTGACCAGGAAGCAAGAGCACCACAAACATAGCCATACGGCAATGGTAAAAAGGTAGGCTTTCTGACAACGGCATATGATTGACCCAGTACCAACCATAAAGGAGGATCAACTGAACAGCCTGCAAGATTTGGAAAAATCGTTGGCAAACCTTCTTTTCACGATAACGATAGGCTGTATAAAAGGTCAAAGCCAAGAGTGTAAATATACTGACATACCAAAAAAGGTCAAATTTGGGTGGCTCTGTTGCTTGGGTCGTAAAGAAAATATCCCATAAATTCATCTAGTCTTCCTCATGATTCAAAATTTTCCTGCATTTTATTATACCATGCTATTGGTCAAAAATGGATTTAGAAATACGATAATCATCTTCTTAATCAAGATATTGCTCCCTCTGACCTTGATAAACCTGCCAAAGAATCTCGATTTGCTCCTTGGTAATGCGTTTTTCAGATAAATTCGGCAGTTGGTCAATTGCAAAAAATTGAAGGGCAGCGATTTCTTGATTTTCTTGGAATTGTCCATCGAGAAGCTTACATTCAAAAACAAACTTTGCATATTGTTTGCTCTGTAGTTGGAAACGATTGGTATCAAAAACAGCTAGCAGTCTTTCAACTTTGGCTTTAAAACCGGTTTCTTCTTCAATTTCCTTGAGAATATTTTCAGTTGGAGAATAGCCGACTTCACCAAAGCCACCTGGCAAAGCCCAACTATCCTCTCCTTGTCCCCTAACCAGACAAATCTTCTCATCCTCAACAATCCAAGCACGGACGTCCATTAAGGGAGTCGCATAAGCTGAAGTTGGTTTCAAGACTTCTGCCACTTCGTCTGCATCAAGGTCTGATACCTGATTCAACATTTCAGATAACAGACTTCGCAAGTCTTCGTAGCGCTCACGGTCAAAAGGATCCTTTGTAAAGGTTAGTCCAGTATCTGTAAGAGCAATCATTCTTTGAAGATACTTAGCAAAATCACTTGTCTTCATTTTCTAAACTTTCTACCAACTTAGCTAGATTCATAGAGTTAGAGCCTTTGAGTAGGATTTGGTCATTGACTCCAAGGCTTTCTTTGACCTGCTTGACTAGGTCTTCAAATTGGTCTTGGTCTTCTGTTTTCTTGAAGTAGTAAACGTGGCCAATTGGGAACATTTGACTGGCCAATTGGGCTAATTCAGCAATGTCTTCTCCATAGAAAATAACGGTATCAAGCACATCTGGAGAAAGGCTCAAAATCATCTGATTATGAAGCTGAATAGACTGGTCCCCAAGCTCCTTCATATCCGCCAACACTGCAATTTTCTTGCCACCTTCATTGGCTGGAATGGCAGAGAAAGTCTCTAAAATCAGCTTCATAGCAGTTGGATTGGCATTGTAAACATCTGACAGGATATCTGCTCCATTGGTTGCTTTCTTCCACTCGGTACGGTTACGCGTCAATTCAAGATCTCGAAAAGCCTGACGAATCTGATCCTCAATCACTCCTTCTTGTAGGGCAACATAGGACGCAATCATGGCATTGGTGGCATTATACTTACCAGTCACTGGTAAATCAAGGGCTTGTTCCAAGAAATTAGCCTTAAAGGTCAGACTATCCTTGCGCTCAATCAAATCTGTAATTTCCAACTCTGCTCCTTGCCCAAAACGGACTACCTTTTTATCTGTTGGCAAGTAGTCCTCTACAATAGAGTCAGCCGGTGCCAAAAGCAAAGAACCCGATGCCATACCATCAGCAATTTGCATTTTTCCTTTTGCAATCTCTGAACGGTCTTTGAAAAAGGCCAAATGAGCTTCCCCCACCAAGGTAACGATAGCTGTCTTTGGATGAGCCAATTCTGACAAGAGATGAATATCTCCCAAGTGATCCTGCCCCATCTCCAAGACCAACTTTTCTGTTCCTTCAGGCATATGGAGAACGGTGTAGGGAAGGCCAATCTCGTTATTGTAGTTTCCTTGTGTTTTGTAGGTTTTGTAGGTTGTTGATAGTAAATGCGCCAACATATCCTTGGTCGTCGTCTTGCCATTTGAACCTGTAACTGCAAAGACATCAACAGCCGTTTTCTCAAGATAGTAGGCAGCTAGTTGTTGAAAGGCAGTCAACACATCGTCTACTAGAATGTAAGGATGATTTGCGACCTCTTTCTCAGACAGGGTTGCAGTAGCGCCATTTTCAAAAGCTGTTTCGATAAAGTCGTGACCATCACGCGCTCCCTTGAGGGGCACAAACAAGTCCCCTGTCGCAATCAAACGACTATCAAACTCAGATTTTTCTAACTGGGTGTCCTCAAAGATGCTGATATCATTTTTAGCTCCTACAACTTGAGCCACTTCATGGATTGTTAATTTCATTTCTACTCCTTTAAAAAGGGTCGAAGCTCGAGAACTCTAGTCACCTTTCAGTGATGGTTCTGGCTCCTACCCTCTCTTTCATTTTATAGCAAATGCACTTCGCGCTTGTCAAAACTTTCCTTGGCAAGGTCAACCAAACGCTCGATTAGTTCTGGGTAGCTGATTCCCATATTGTCCCAAAGTAGTGGGTACATAGACCACTGGGTGAAACCTGGCATGGTATTGAGCTCGTTGAGGAAAATCTCTCCCTTATCTGTATAGAAGAAATCACAACGAGATAGACCTAAACCACCAATAGCACGGAAGGCAGTTTCTGCATTCTGACGCATGACAGCTACCACATCATCACTGATTTTAGCTGGGATATCCATGGTAATCTTGTTGTCAATATACTTGGCATCGTAGTCATAAAAGGCAACATCCTTGACTACTTCTCCTGGTAGCGTACTCTTGACATCGTAGTTGCCCAAGAGACCAACCTCGATTTCACGAGCATTTACCCCTTGCTCTACCAAGACACGGCTGTCATATTGGAAGGCAAGTTTCAAGGCTTGACGAAGTTCCTCTTGGTTTTCAGACTTAGAAATACCGACACTAGAACCCATGTTAGATGGTTTTGTGAAAACTGGATAAGTCAATTTTTCTTCAACTTCAGCAATTTTAGCAGTCATATCATCACCTTCGACAATGGCCACATAAGGAACTTGGGCAATCCCGACAGATTCTAAGACACGCTTGGTCGTGATTTTATCCATGGCAAGGCTTGATGACAAGATATTACAACCAACATAAGGCATTTTCAAAACTTCGAGGAAGCCTTGAACTGAGCCATCTTCTCCCATCGGACCGTGAAGTACTGGAAAAACCACTGCTCCCTCTTCGTAGATGGCACTTGGTACAACTTGCTTATCCCAATCAATGGTTTCATTGGTCATGAGACGGTCCTCTTGACCTGGAGTCTGACTAAATTCCTGCGTTTTGATAAAGTCACCTGACTGACTGATAAAGAAAGTCTTGACTGTGAAACGGTCGTAGTTGACCGCACGCATGACACTTTCCGCTGAAAGAACAGAGACTTCACGCTCTGCACTGCGTCCACCGTATAAAAGAATAATCGTTTGTTTCATATTATTTGTTCCAATTCTAATAGAATACTCGTTCTTTAGTATATCATATTTGCTTCTTTTTTGAAACTTGAACCTGATACTGGTCTTCAATAAATCTAAAAAGAGACCGATAAAACAACTGTCGGTCTCCGTGATTTTTGTATAAATGAATTGAGTGTTGATTTGTCTAGACTTACAACTCTGTTCGATTTTCAATGGCTCGTAAGAGCGTCACTTCATCCGCATACTCAATGTCCGCTCCGACAGCGAGACCTCGTGCTAGACGCGTAACCTTGATACCAGCTGGCTTGAGCAAACGTGAAAGATACATGGATGTCGCTTCCCCATCTGCTGTGGCATTGGTTGCTACGATTACCTCTGAAACTTCACTATCCATCAGACGAGTCATAAGGCTCTTGAGATTGATATCATCTGGACTGATACCATTCATGGGAGAAATGAGACCATGTAAGACATGATAGAGTCCATGATATTCTTGGATATTCTCCATGGCTGCCACATCGCGACTATCTTCGAGAACTAAAATCGTTGTCTGGTCACGAGTCGGATCGGTACAGATAGAGCAAGGATCGTCATCAGTCAGGCGACCGCAGATGGAACAGTAGGTCAGCTCTCTCTTAGCAGAAAGGAGATTTTTAGCAAATTCATTGACATCGTCATCAGACATTCCAATAGTATAGAAGGCCAGACGGGTAGCCGTCTTAATCCCGATACCCGGTAACTTAGAATAACTGTCAATCAGCTTGGCAATAGGTGTTGGATAAAGCATATATTCCTTTCTAATTCATTGGATGATGTTGGTTATAGAGGTTGATAATATCGCGCGCAATGGAAGGTCCGACACCATTTGTAAGGTTGGTGTTATGAGGGAAGACAACAGCTACAGCGATTTGAGGATTATCTGATGGTGCATAGGCCACAGCATTGGTATTGTTAGCTTTTTGACCACCCTCAACATAACTTTCGGCAGTACCTGTTTTACCACTAATGGAAACTGCTGCTCCATTTGAAAAGGCACGACCGGTTGTCAAAGCACTCCCTCCGTGAGAAACTTGATAAAAACCTTGTTGGAGGATGGAAACATCAGACTCAGAAATATTAATTTTATTCATTTCCTTGGTTTCAACAGATTGGATTAAGTCCCCTAAGCCGCCTTGTTCATTGTTTCCATAAATCCCCTCGACAATGTGAGGTGCAATCCGAACACCGTTGTTGGCAATGGTTCCAACGTACTGGGCCAATTGCATAGGAGTGTAGTTATCAAACTGACCAAAGGCATTGGTAATGTAATTAGCAAAATTATACTCTTTTGGTATAAAACCAGTTGACTCATCTGGAAGGTCAATGCCTGTTGAGGCTCCAAGACCATATTCCGCAAATGTCGAGCGAAGTTTCCCCATGGCGGATTCTAAATTGTTAGTTAGAACAAACATATTGGGTTGATAGGTCTGACCCATAATGCCCAAAGCCGTTTGAACCATATAGGCATTAGAAGAATACTCCAAGGCTTCCACAGCTGTAATCGGGAATGAACCGTAAGCCTGAGTGTACCAAGAATTAATCGGAGCTGAACCTTGGAAGACAATCGGTTGGTCTGTCAAGGTCTGATTCCCTGATAAGACTCCATTCTCCCAACCAGAGCTGATGGTCGCCGCCTTGACAACAGAACCCGGCACAAAGACATTGGTTACTGTTCCCAAGGAATCAGGTGTTAAATCTCCCGTTTTCAAGTCATGTTTTAGCCCTGACATAGACAAAACCGCACCTGTTTTTGGGTTAAGGGCGACTGCATACACACCTTCTGAATACTTGGCTCCTCCATTTCCCAGTTCGGAATTGAAGTAACTCTTAAGCAGATTGTCCACGCTATCTTGAAAGGCCAAATCAATAGTCAGTTTAATATTATTCCCTTTGGTACCATCTTCGATATTTTCGACACTTTCCATATTGCCATACTTGTCTAGATGGATTTCTTTCACCGAGCGTTTCCCTTGCAAGGTTTCTTCATATTGTTTTTCTAGATAAGAGGTTCCAACACGGTCGTTTAGAGAATAACCCTTTTTGATATAAGCATCTGCTTCTTCAGCTGGAAGACCGGCTTTTTCACTGGATACACTTCCTACTATAGACGAAAGTGAAGTCTCTAGGACCTTTCGATCCCACGAGGTTGAAATACTGATACCAGGTAAATTCTTAGAGGCCGAAGCTATCAAGGCAATCTGAGTATCTGTCAAGGAATCTGTCGCAATGGTTCCTGTCGCAAAATTTTCAACTGCATTAAGTTGGCTAAAGAGGTAAATTTCTTTCTTTTCGTCATCAGAGTAGGTCAATTGACTTGGATCGATACTTTCAACAGTATTATTGTAAAGCTCGGACTCAGATAATTGGTTGCCATCAGAATCAAGGCGCTTCTCGCGTGGTAAGCTTTCCACTGCTTTTTTATAGACATCTTGATCTGCCAGGTAATAGTCCGCCAACTGTCGGTCAGTCAATATTGGAGAAGAAACTCCCACATAAGCCAGCAACTTCTTGGCTGTTTCTTTTAAATCTGCAGCCGTCATTTTGTTGTTCCTTGTAAAAGATACAACTTGCTTGATGGTGTTTTCGACGAGAGGTTTCCCTGTTGCATCGTAGATTTGTCCACGGGCTGAACTAGTGGTCACCTTTGTTTTACTAGCCGATGCTAATTTTGTCTCATAAAAATCCTTGTTCAAAACCTGCATGTAAAGCAGGCGACCAATAATGGCCATAAAAAGCAAAATAACAATTGAAAACAATAAATTAAGCCGAATCGGAATCGAATGGCTATCAAATTTTCTCATACAAATCAGTCTCATTTCTATTTAAAATCTCACTCTTCATTGTACCACAATTTGAGAAGAAAATTATGGAAAAGAAGTGAGCTTTTTTAATTTAGTTTCTGATGGTTTTTTTATTTAAACATAACTATTTTATATGATATAATATTTACAAAAGCTACAAAAAATAATTATCGATTAATAGCTAGACTCAAATAAAGGAGTATCATGAACCCGCAAGATATCGCAAGCATTATTGATCTTCATTTTGAAGAGTTAACAGATCTAGAGCAAGAAATCGCTCGCTATTTTTTACAATCTGAAACCATTGCAGATGATTTATCTTCTCAGCAGGTCACTCAAAAATTACATATCTCTCAAGCCGCTCTGACCCGCTTTGCTAAAAAGTGTGGTTTTACAGGTTATCGAGAATTTATTTTCCAATACCAACACCAAGCAGATAATCAAGCTAGCCAACATCCCGACCACAGCCCCCTGACAAAACGAGTTCTTAGAAGCTACAGTAATATGCGAGAACAAACACAGGACTTGATTGACGAAAAACAACTAGAACGAATCGCCCAGTTAATCGAAGGTGCTGATCGTGTCTACTTCTTCGGAACTGGCAGTTCTGGCCTCGTCGCTCGTGAAATGAAATTACGCTTCATGCGTCTGGGTGTGGTATGCGAGGCCTTGACTGATCAAGACGGCTTTGCTTGGACAACCAGCATTATGGATGAAAATTGTCTCGTACTGGGCTTCTCACTTTCTGGCACAACACCTTCTATTTTAGACAGTCTATTAGACGCAAAAGAGATGGGCGCAAAGACTGTACTCTTTACAAGCGTTCCAAATAAAGATAGTCAGGCCTATACAGAGACTGTTCTTGTAGCCACCCACAGCCAAACCTCCTACATCCAACGAATATCCGCTCAACTTCCTATGCTCTTCTTTATCGATTTGATTTATGCCTACTTTTTGGAAATCAATCGCGAAAGCAAGGAAAAAATCTTTAATAGCTACTGGGAAAATAAAAAACTAAACGGCTATCGTCGACAAAAACGTGTAAGAAAATCCTAGTTTGGCTCAGCCAAACTAGGATTTTTATTCATCACTAAACATACCTCTTCTAGATTATGAATTAGTCATATCTTGACTTGGTCTTGAATAATTTCATGTAATCACTTTTTGAAGGGAGTAAATAAGCAAGTCTGACGGTATCCTCAACAATTGTATATAATACGATGTAATCCTTACTCAAGGTCAATCCTCGCGTTTGGTAGCGAGGGTCTAATTTCTTACCAAATTTTTCATCGGCATCAAATCCAGCTTGGGGGAAAATTTCTAGACGATTAATATCTTTTCTAATACTGGCTACTTTTCGTCTCGCAGCCTCTACAGAACCAATTTCCTCCGCTATATACTGATATATTTTGTCCAGACTATCAATCACTCTAGGAGAATACAAAATCCGATATTTTTTATAATCCATAGCGTGTCACGACATCCTCATCTGTCAAGTAATTTCCAGCCTCAATCTTGGCATAACTTTCTTGAACTTCTGCTTGTAATTGTCTAAACAAATACTCCTTCTCTAATTCCTCTTCACTCAGTAAATCTACTTCATTTGTTACGGCAACATTCTTTAAAAATAATCTGAGTGCTGATGAAAGAGAGAGATTTTTTTCTTTTAACACTTCCATGGCATCTTTTACTAATTCTCTATTAGCTTGGAAGGTCACAACTTTACTTGAATTTGCTATAGCCATTTTATATAATTCCTTTATATATTTTCTTTATTATCTCACAATTATAAAGAAAGTCAAGAGGATTTGATCAGAAAATCCTAGTTTGGCTGAGCCAAACTAGGATTGTTTTGTTTTGAAATGATAATAAGCTCCCAACATCCCTGCTGTATTTTGGTGATGAGCAAATTCTAATCGTGTTTTTTCAGCTAGGCTTGGTACCAAGGCATCTTTTAAGGCTGTGCGGATCTTGGGTTTGAGGATAGCCTCTTGTCCCATGATACCGCCACCGAGAATGACCACTTCTGGATTGGCGACGTAGCAAATATTTGCCAGACCTTTTCCTAGATAGTCTACCATACGGTCAATACCAGCCATACAAATCTTGTTGCCTTCAGTGGCTTCCTTAAAGATGCGTCGGCCATTCCACTGATCAACATCTTCTCCATGTGCTTCAGCTACATATTTCACTAAAGCTGTGGTAGAAGCCAAATCTTGGAACGCTCCATCCTGCATATGCATATAACCAACTTCGCAGGCTGAGTTGCTAAAACCATGGAAGACTTTCCCATCCATAATCAAACAACCACCGATACCTGTTCCAATGGTCAGGCAAAGGGTGACACTCGCTCCCTTGCCTGAACCAGATACTGCCTCAGCAAGACCCGCACAGTTGACATCATTTTCAATTTCACAAGGAATATTAAAGCTAGTCTCGATTTCCTTCTTGAACCGGGTTCCTGCGTAGTTAGGAATTTGAGGCCCAGCATAGAAAATCTCACCCTTGTCAGGATCCACCATTCCTGCTGAAGAAATAGCAACACCTGCTACTGGGCCTTGTTCTAAATAGCTGGCTACGATATCTTTGGTCTTTTGTAAGATATGAGGACCACCCTTATGCGCCTCTGTTGGCATTTCATGCGATTCAACAAGTTGACCTTCTTGGTCGATCAAACCATATTTGATGTTGGTTCCACCGATATCAATTGCAACATAGTGTGTCATAAATACCTCCTTATGGATTAGAGGAAGCGCTCCTTGGTTTCACGAATCAAGGCTGCAGCTGCTTCTACAACTGGACGATCTTCTTCAGTCACTGGTGTCAATGGTGAACGAACAGAACCAATATTCAAGCCTTCATTGATCTTCAAGACTTCCTTAATCACACCATACATATTTCCATGTGCAGCAGTCAATTTGCCAATGATTGCATTGATAGCGTATTGCAATTCACGCGCTGTTTCCAAGTCTTTGTCCGCAATCAACTGATTGAGTTTCAAGAAGAGTTCTGGCATAGCACCATATGTACCACCAATACCAGCTTTAGCACCCATGAGACGACCACCTAAGAACTGCTCATCTGGACCGTTAAAGACGATGTGGTCTTCCCCACCAAGGCTTACAAAGGTTTGGATATCTTGAACTGGCATAGAAGAGTTCTTAACACCGATAACACGTGGATTTTTCAACATTTCTGTGTAAAGACTTGGAGTCAAAGCAACCCCTGCCAATTGAGGAATGTTATAAATTACGTAGTCTGTATTTGGAGCTGCAGAGCTGATATCGTTCCAATATTTAGCAACTGAGTATTCTGGCAAGCGGAAATAAATCGGTGGAATCGTTGCAATGGCATCTACTCCTAAGCTTTCAGCATGACGAGCCAGTTCCATACTGTCTTTGGTATTGTTACAAGCTACGTGAGCGATGATGGTCAATTTCCCTTTGGCAACTGCCATGACTTCTTCCAAAATCAATTTACGGTCTTCAACACTTTGGTAGATACATTCACCAGAAGAACCATTGACATAGAGACCTTGAACACCTTTATCAATGAAGTATTGAACCAAGGCACGAGTACGTTCTGGGCTTACTTCTCCTTGATCATCATAACATGCGTAGAAGGCTGGAATGACACCTTCGTATTTTTTTAAATCTGACATAGATTTTCTCCTAAGATTTCTTTTTTTCTGCTAGAAGCAGGATTTATTCTTTACGTGTTTAGTATACACCTTGTGAAAAACGCTTTCAATATTTTGTGTACACTTAGATTTTAGTTTCTATCTGAATTTTGAAATGTTTATGGTTTGAAAGTAGTTTCAGAAACAAGCCATCCTATTGGTATTTTGCGAAAATTTTCTCCATCAATCCAGTCTGAATAAAGACCAATAGTCCAAATCCAAAAAGTAGGAAGGCTGAACCACCTAAAAGTAGACTGAAGGCTGACAGATAAAGAACCATCACAATGAGGATAAGAATGGCTAACATGAGGAAGAACCAAGGAAAGTTAAAACTTGCCAAGATCAGCCCTTTTTGTAACACTTCTTTCCAAGTTAAATCATAGCGCGCAGCGATTGGATAGCTAGCAAGCATCACGATAGTGAGGAAGATAAGAATGCCTAGACAAATAGCTTTCACCATTTGGAAAGGCATAGCTGTCTGCCCCCAAAAGATATAGAGGTCTAAAAGACTCAACAAAACAATGCCCAACTCAAGCAGACCTAGCTGAAGACCTAGTTTCAGATTTTGCTTGAAAGCTCTTAGATAGATTTTAAAGACAGGCACACGTCTACTCTTCTTAATCTCAAACATGGTCTCGTAGAGGCTAATTTTAGCCACTCCAATCGTCACGATGGGCAAACAAGTAACGACAAAAAGAAGATTGGCTGTCACGATATCCAAGACTTTCTCACTAAAACGCATGAGAAAGTTATCTGTATCAAATGCTGCCTTGATAAGGCTTACTCCTTTTTGTGCCATATTTGCTCCTCCTGATTTTTTAATCAATCAAAATTTTAAAGAGATATTTGCGAACCTTCTCTTCCATACCTGCATAGCCATTTGGCTGGTGAGGTTCTCCTGGGAAGAAAATCGCAAAATTGTGATAACCCAACAAGAGTGGGTAATGTTCATGACAATGAACAAAGCCAATGTCACTTGCTTCGTCGAATGCTACTGCCTCGTCTTTGATACGTGAACCGTAGCTCGAATATTCATGTCCTTCTACCAGCAAATGCAAGTCTGCATAGTTCTTATGATGCTCAAATTGATCATTTTCAGCTTGATTGAGGACATTTTCCTGAACAACTAGAAAGACCTTGTCCCCATCAATCTCATACTTACCTAATTCGAAAGAATCTTTACGATGCTGGTAGAGATAATCGATAGCCTTGTCTAGATTGGGATGAATCCCTTTGTAAAAGGTGATGTTTTTCAAATCATCAAAAATCATACTGTTTCCTTCGTTTCTGATAGTTAACTAAAATCATTCTTAAGTTGATAAGTGTCTAACAAAATATCTAAGGTAAGCAAATACCCAACATTTTGTAGACACTTATAACTCTGTATTCCCATAGTATGCCAAGACTACTTCCGCCATCTTGACACACCAGTTTACTTTTCTTAACCTTTGACAGCTCCCATAGTAATACCTTGAGTGAAGGATTTTTGGAAGACTAAGAAGACTGTTACGATTGGAACTGCTGCAAGAGCGGCACCCGCCATGATCAAACCATAGTTGGTTGCCATTTCAGCCTGCATAGTCGCAACACCGAGTGAGATGGTCAAGTTGTTACGTGAAGTCAACATAACCAACTGCATGAAGTAGTCGTTCCAAGTGTTGATGAAGGTAAAGATTGCAAGGGCTGCAAATCCTGGTTTCACAATTGGGAAGGCTACGCTCCAGAAAGTACGAATCTCACCACAACCATCGATTTTAGCTGATTCAAGCAACTCTGTTGGGATATTTTCACTAAATTGTTTCATGAGGAAGACCCCGAATGGCCATCCAATCAAAGGCAGGATAACTGCCCAAAGAGTATCATGGATTCCCATGAAGTTGACGATACGTACCAATGGTACAAGGACAACTTGTTTTGGAAGTGCCATGGCTGCAATGAAGATTGCAAATAGAATGCGTTGCCCATAGAAACGTTTTTTAGCTAGTACATAACCTGCTAAAGAAGAGGTCGCACAAACTAAGAACATGGTTACCAATGAGATAAACACAGAGTTCCACATCCACTGCATAGCAGGGTTTTGCACCATGAGTTGTTGGAAGTTCTCCATGGTTGGCATTTTAGGGAACCATTGTGGCGGAATCATAATGGTATCAGGCTGTGACTTGAAGGCACCTGTCAGAATCCAGTAGAATGGAAAGATGAACAGCACGGTCAACAAGAGCAAGATAATAGTTGAAATAACAGTGAAGGCTGTTAAAGGTTTCTTTTGTGTAGATTGCATAGCTGTCTCCTTTCTTTAGTATTCTACGTCGTTTCCAAGTACTTTAAATTGAACAAAGCTTACGATAGCGATCATAACTGCTAGGAATACACCAATTGTGTTGGCATAGCCATATTCTGTCAATTGGAAGGCTTTTTCGTAAAGGTAGTACATCAGTGTACTTGTTGAGTAGTTTGGACCACCAGATGTCAACAACTGAATCAAGGCGAAACACTGGAATGAGTTGATTGTTGTAATGATTGCAATGTAAAGAGTTGTTGGAAGAAGGCTAGGCCATTTAATCTTCCAGAACACTTGCAATTCAGTTGCACCGTCAACTCGAGCTGCTTCAACCAATGAATTGTCGATATTTCCCATCGCTGCGATATAAAGGATAATCGGCTGACCAACAGATGTAGTCAAAAGGATAATCATAATCGCCATCAAAGCCCAGTTTTTATCTCCCAACCAAGAAATGTTCTGGCTGATGATGTGGCTTGACTTAAGGACAAAGTTTAGAATCCCTGATAGTGGATCATAAATCCATTTCCAAACAACTGTTACGGCAACGCTACCTGTTACAACAGGAAGGAAGAAGACGAAACGGTAGAAGGATCTGGCAATGGCATTTTGATGATAGGTCTGAGATGCTACAAAGAGTGAGAATAGAACAACAACTGGTACAGATCCAATAACCAGAATAACGGTATTGATCAAAGACTTCATAAAGACAGGGTCTTTAAACATGCGAACATAGTTGTCCAAGCCTACAAACTCAAATTTAGTCATTGAGTAGTTAAAGAAACTTGTAATGAACCCCATAATCATAGGAGCCAAGACAAAGATGACAAAGAAGAATAATACTGGTGCTAGGAAAGCGTAGGAAATCACTGTTTCCCGCATACGAATTTTATTGACTTTCACAGTCGGCACCTCTCTTTCAAATAGAATAATTTTTTGACTTTCTTGAACTGTTTTAAAATCAAAATGAAATTTTTTAAGATTCGCTTATGTAAGAACTTCATTTTAATTTCGTGACAGTTCCTTACATTTCAAACAAAATCCTCCCTTTTCTTACATAGACTATGCACAGGGAAAAGGGAGGAGTCAATCTGATTTAGTGCTTATTGTTTTGTAGCTTTTTTAATTGTTTCGTTAGCTTTTTCAGTAAAGGCTTTCAAAGCATCCGCTGGTTTTTCGTCACCATTTGATACAGATTGCAACATTGGGAACCAAAGTGTTCTCATTTCAGCAAAACCATTGATAGTGTTGTAGTATGGTGAGTAGTATTTAGTCCAACCACTGATTGTTTCCATACGTTTGTCTTCATAAAGTTTGCCAAATGATGTACGAACTGGGAAGGCACCTGTACGAACAACGTCTTTTGGACCCCATTCTTTGTCATCCGCGATGAATTGAACGAATTTCTTAGATGCTGCGACTTTCTTGTCGTCTTTATTGTTGAATACTGCAAATCCATTTACAAGGTATTCAAGAGCTGGTTTACCTGAATCTGATGGGAATGGTACTTCTACCACTTCTACTTTACTTGCTTCCAAGAGTTTAGCTTGGATACCGTTTTGAGCTGGTGCCCAAAGGATTGTGTAAGATGTTTGACCGTTGGCAAAGTTTTGGATATCTGCTCCACCGTCAAATTGTGAACCATTGTTCAACAAACCGTCTTTAATCCAGCTAGCTGCTTTTTCAAGACCTTTGACGAATTTAGGATCATCAGTTGTATATTTTGTTACATCTTTATCCGTTACAGAAGCTCCATAAAGGTTTGCAATGAAGGCACGTGTTCCTTGGTCTCCCCCTTGACCAGAACTGAACAATGAACCTGGTGTGTAGCCTTTATCTTTAAGTGCTTTCAAAACTTTTTCAAAATCATCAGTAGTCCAACCTTCTTTTACAAGGTTTGCAACTCCAGCATCTTCCAACATTTTCTTGTTCATGGCCATGTAGAATGGTGCAGAACTGATTGGATACATGTAAGCTTTGTCACCAGCTTTACTTGCTTGTACAATATTTTCATTGTTAACATCTTTGACGAATTCGTCTGTGAAGAGGTCGTTCAGCTCAGCCAATTTACCGTTTTTACCGTATTGGATGATACGTCCTGGTGCGTCAAACAGTACATCTGGAGCTGTTCCTGCTTCGATAGCTGTTGTGATTTTTTCAGGACCTGACTTGAAGTCGATGGTTTCCAATTTCACTTTTACATCTGGATTTGCTTTTTCAAACGCTTCGATGATTGATTTTTCATATGTTCCAACACCGTCACCAGTTTTTTCTTGAGTGAAGACTGGGAATGCCCACCAAGTGATTTCTGTTTTTCCGCTATCGCTACCAGATTTTCCAGCATCTTTACTTCCGCCAGAATTACCACATGCAGCAAGGCCAAGAACCGCAGCACCCGCAAGTACTGTACAAGCTAGTTTTCTAAATTTCATTTGTATTCTCCTAATTGATAAGCGTATCCATATTGGATAATGAGTAAGATTGAACTTGTATACGTTTTCATTTTATCCGACGCATCCACCACTCTCCTCTTTTTTTGAGATTGTGTTATTTAAGACCAGCAACGAAGCGTTCTGTGATCTCTTTTGGTCTAGTAATAGCGCCACCAACAACGATGCCTCGCACTCCATATCCCAGGATTTGTTTGGCTTGTTCTGGTGTATGAATTTTCCCTTCTGCAATGACATCCACGCCAGCATCACAGAGTTTTTTAATTAATTCAAAATCGGGACCATCCACTTTTGGACTGTAAGATGTGTATCCTGATAAAGTTGTTCCGACAAAGTCAATTCCTGCTTCAACAGCTGCCAATCCTTCTTCGAAAGTACTTGTATCAGCCATCAAGAGCTGGTTAGGATATTTCTCCTTAACCTGACGAATGAAGTCTTGAATCTCTAAACCATCATAGCGTTCACGCTTGGTACAATCCAGAGCAATCACCTCTATATCAAGTTCTGCCAATTCATCAACCTCTTTCATAGTAGCAGTGATGAAGGGTTCTTGTGGTGGATAATCTCGTTTAATTATCCCAATGATTGGAAGTTTTGTGACCTCCTTGATTTCCTTGATATCACGAACACTGTTTGCTCGGATACCGACTGCTCCACCTTGCTCAGCCGCTTTGACCAGCAAGGGAATGACTCCTCCCGCTTCTGTATAGAGCGGTTCGTGAGGAAGGGCCTGACAAGAAACGATGATTCCATCTTTGATTTGTGCAATCAAGGCTTCTTTAGTAATCTGTGGCATCCTCTTTCCTCCTTTTCTTTGTTCTTATGGGTTCATTATATATTATTTTTAAAGCGCTTTCAATACTTTGTGGTAGAATAGATTTCAGTTTCAAAAGTATTTTATAGAACAGCAGTTTCTGAAAGTAGTTTCAGAGCGGGATCTATTTTAAATCATATTTTTAAGACTGAAAAAGAGAGCTACTAGGCTCTCTCATTCATTATTTTACATACTTAAAAGGAATCTCACTGCCACAGAGCCAGTTGTAGACTTGGTCATTGACAAAAACATTCATAGCTTCATGAGCATACTCAGGCATGATGCGATAGGCCTTATCGCAGGTCAGACGGTTGTAAATCGCAAACTGGGTAATAGGGTAGCAAACATCATCGTCCAAGCCCGTAATCATCTTAACCTCACCCTTGATACGATGGGCAATATTTTTCACATCGATATAGGCAAGGGTCGCCATGATTTCCTCCTCAGTTTCATGGAAGGGGTCGTGAAACTTGAAATAACGGAAAAGTTCGTCGTAAGCCTCGCTAGTATTGCCAATCTCAAGCACTCGTCTGAAGTCTGATAAGAAAGGATAGATGGCAACAGTTTTCTCAATCCGAGGATTGAGTGCTGCTGCAACTAGAGCTAAAGCCCCTCCTTGCGAGGCACCATAGCTAGAAAGACGCTTCTCATCAACCTGAGGCAGACTAGCAATAATTTCAACCAACTGGTAAATGTCTAAATAAACATCCTTATAAAAGAGATGCTCCCGACCTTCCACAGCACCACGGATGATATGTCCTTTAACCGTATTTCCTAGAGGAGAACGCAAACCTTCCTGTGAATAACCTGACTGCCCCCGCACATCCATGGAAACAACACCATAACCAGCCACAGTATAGGCCAGCATGTCAGCCCAGTCCCAGCCACGTCCCATATAACCATGGAAATGGAAGATTATCGGAACCTTCTCCTCACTCTTTGGAAGAACGACGCGTGCATAAACCTTGCCTTCATTGGTTCCTTCAAACGTTAACTCATAGCACTTGACTTGAGGAATGTGGAAATCTCTATCCTCCAACTGGTAGGCTGGAAGAGTGGAAACTTTTTTCACTTCCTCATCCCAGAAAGCATCAAAGTCTTCTGGAACCTCATCCCTTCCTAGATAGGTCTTAATTTCTTCTAATAAAGCTGGATTTTTCATAACATGCTCCTTCATTTTTGTAATCGCTACCACAACTGTAGCATATCTAAGTAATCAATGCAAGAAAGAAGGGTAATACTCTTCGAAAATCTCTTCAAACCACGTCAACGTCGCCTTGTCGTACTCAAGTACAGCCTGCGGCTAGTTGCCTAGTTTGCTCTTTGATTTTCATTGAATATAAATAGAAAGTGAATTTAGATTTTATTTCTTCAAACCTACTAACAGAAAGTATAATCAATTGAATCTAGAATAGTACCAATTAACTTCTAAAGTATTTTTAGAAATTAATGTGAATGCCCCAGTTGATTTGTCTACAGCTTATCTCGATATACTATAGTTTCAATGGCGATTGGACAGAGAATCATTTATCAGAAAGCGAGGTAACATCATGAAAGCAATCGGTACGCAAATGTTACAGACAGAACGTTTGATTTTGAGAAGATTTGTGGAGAGTGATGCAGAAGCTATGTTTCAAAATTGGGCTTCGTCTGCTGAGAATCTAACCTACGTCACCTGGGATCCGCATCCTGATGTCGAGCTGACTCGAAATTCGATTTGAAATTGGGTTGCTTTCTATGCTAATCCTAACTATTAAAAATGGGACATTTGCCTCAAAGAAAACCCAGAACAAGTGATAGGAGATATCAGCATCGTTGAAATGCACGAGGAAGATTTAAGTTGTGAAATTGGCTATGTTTTAGGAAAAAAACTATTGGGGGCGTGGTCTTATGACAGAGGCCTTAAAAGCTGTGTTGGACTTTTGTTTTACTCAAGCAGGATTTCAAAAAGTCAAAGCTCGATATGCCAGTCTCAACCTAGCTTCAGGCCGTGTCATGGAGAAGGCTGGAATGTTCTATCTAAAGACTGTTGCAAATGGGGTAGAGAGAAAAGGTCATGTTGCGGATCTCATTTATTATCAGATAAGCGGAGAAGACAGATAAGCTTAAAATTTATTGCTTATCAGCTGTTCTTATTTTTTATTTACTATTTCATTTATCCTCTTTTTTCCGAATAAATAAGTAAGTAGTGGCAGAGAATCTAGTAAACCTAGATTTAAAAATGTGCTATAATGAAAGGAGAGGAAGAATGATTCTCAGACATCCGGGCATCAGCCCGACCAATGACTTGGTTGCTAAGAAGATTTTTAGCAATCCGGAAATCACTTGTCAATTTATTCGCGATATGCTGGATTTACCAGCCAAAAATGTAACCATTTTGGAGGGGAGTAATATTCATGTCTTACCTTCCCTTCCGTACTCGGCGCAGGATTTCTATACCAGTATAGATGTCTTGGCGGAGTTGGATAATGGAACTCAAGTAATCATTGAGATTCAGGTGCATCATCAGAATTTTTTCATCAATCGCCTGTGGGCTTACTTATGCAGTCAGGTCAATCAAAATCTTGAAAAAATTCGCCAACGTGAAGGTGATACACACCAGAGCTACAAACACATCGCACCAGTATATGCTATCGCAATTGTGGATAGCAATTATTTCCAAGATGATTTAGCTTTTCATAGCTTTAGCATGCGAGAGGACACGACAGGTGAGGTATTAACTATCACAAATAATGGACAAGAAAACCATCTGGTTAAGATGGCGTTCTTGGAACTTAAAAAATACAGAGAAACCAGCAAAGATAGCATTCGCAAACCATGGCTAGAGTTTTTTGGGAACAAACCCTTTACCCAGCAACCCGAGCGAGCTATTAGCCAGGCAGACCAACTGCTAGACTATAAGAGCTGGTCCGAGGAGGACAGGAAAATGTTTAGTCAACTACGTATGAGAGAAGAACAAGCCTTGTTAGCACAGGACTATGCCTTGGAAACTGCTAGAGCAGAGGGAGTTGAACAAGGCCGAGCAGAGGGAGTTGAACAAGGTCTAGAGCGTGGGAAAATCTTTACCTTTCTAGATTTAGTACGCCAACATGTTTTAACTTCCGAATTTGCGAGTGAGCAATTGGGCATGACCGTCGCTGAGTTTGAGGCCTTGTTGTAAGACCAGCACTAATGGTCAGAAAAACCATCTGGTTAAGATGGCGTTCTTGGAACTTAAAAAATACAGAGAAACCAGCAAAGATAGCATTCGCAAGCCATGGTTGGAGTTTTTTGGGAACAAACCCTTTACCCAAGCACCCGAGCGAGCCATCAGTCAGGCAGACCAACTGCTAGACTACAAGAGCTGGTCTGAGGAGGATAGGAAAATGTTTAGTCAACTACGTATGCGAGAAGAACAAGCATTGTTAGCACAGGACTATGCTTTGGAAACTGCTAGAGCAGAGGGAGTTGAACAAGGTCTAGAGCGTGGGAAAATCTTTACCTTTCTAGATTTAGTACGCCAACATGTTTTAACTTCCGAATTTGCGAGTGAGCAATTGGGCATGACCGTCGCTGAGTTTGAGGCATTGTTGTAAGACCAGCACTAACGGTCAGAAAATCATCTGGTCAAGATGGAGTTCTTGGAATTAAAAAAATACAGAGAAACCATCAAAGACGAGGTTCGTAAACCGTGGTTGGAGTTTTTATAAATCAGTAAATCAATGACAGATTTTTCCGTGATAGATGGAAGAATCTTTTTTAGTTATGCTAGATGTGGGCTCTGAAACAGTAAGATATAGTGTATTGAAATAAGATATGAACAAAGAAATTAGGAAAGTCAAATTAATTTCTAGAAATGTTTTAGAATCTGTAGTGTACTATTTTAGATTCAATAAATTGTAGTTTTAAAAACGAAAAAAGTGCATTTCACTCTTTCTTCTTCTGCTTAATCTTATTTTGTCGCTTCTTTCTTTTGGAAAGTGGTTTGGTAATTTACTTTAATCGTTACTGTCATATGAGAGTCCTCGTTTCTTTTTGATGACTCTAGTATAAGGGGCAAACCTGAAAGCTAGCTTAAGATTTCCTTAGAGAAAGCTTAATCTAGATGTTCTTTCTTTTCCAGATGAAGGGCAATCATGCGCCACTCTGGATCCTCTTGCCAACCTTCTATAGAACTAATATAGCTAGCCACCTTTCTGGCTTCTTCTAAAATCGGAAAATCTTCGATAATATCAGCCACTTGGAATTCTGGGAGACCTGACTGTCTGGTTCCAAAAATCTCACCCGATCCGCGCATTTTCAAATCTTCCTCCGCAAGGACAAATCCATTGGTGGTTTCCATCATGATGCGCATGCGGTCTTTCCCAGAATCAGTCTTGGGATTGGCAACGAGAACAGCATAGGATTGCTTATCTCCCCGACCGACACGACCCCTGAGCTGGTGAAGCTGGCTGAGACCGAAGCGATCGGCATCCATGATAATCATGACGGTCGCATTGGGAACATTGACCCCGACCTCGATAACCGTCGTCGAAACCAGAATATCCGTTTTTCTCTCTTTGAACTCCTGCATAATCTGGTCTTTTTCGTCACTCTTCATCTTACCATGTAACAGAGCAACCTCTGCCTTACCTGCAAAATGAGTCGTCAACTCCTCTGATAAGGCAATGGCATTTTTCAGATCAAGAGCTTCTGATTCTTCAATCAAGGGAGAGATAACATAGGCTTGAGAACCTTTTTGGATTTCCCCCTCTAACCAAGTCAAGACCTGAGGTAGTTGCTCATGCTTGATCCAGCGTGTCACAATAGGCTTCCGTCCTGCTGGCATCTGGTCAATAATGGAAACATCCATATCTCCAAATGCTGTGATAGCCAGCGTCCGTGGAATAGGAGTCGCTGTCATCATGAGGACATCTGGGTTGTCGCCTTTTTCTCTCAGAACGCGCCTTTGCCCTACACCAAAGCGGTGCTGCTCATCGATGATAATCAAGCCCAGACGAGCATAATCCACCCCATCCTGAATCAGAGCGTGGGTTCCGATAATCAAATCAGCCTCACCCTTGGCAATGGTCTCCAAGACTTCTCTTTTTTCTGCAGCTTTTAAGGAACCTGTCAAGAAAGCCAGTTTCAAGTCTGGAAAAAGGTTCTGTAAACTCTCAAAGTGTTGCTCTGCTAGGATTTCTGTAGGCACCATGAGAGCTGCCTGGTAGCCAGCTGTCACCGCTGCAAACATGGCTAAGCCAGCGACCACAGTTTTTCCGCTCCCCACATCCCCTTGCAGGAGACGATTCATGTGGTGGTCCGACTTCATGTCGGCCAAAATTTCCTGCAAACTCTTTTCCTGAGCTTGGGTCAGGGCAAATGGTAGATTTTCTTTAACAGCCGTTACTTTTTTCTGAGACCACTCCAGAACCAGCCCGCTTCCCTGAACTCTGTTTTCAGACTTGAGCGTCTGCAATTGCATTTGGAAATAAAAGAGTTCCTCAAACTTGATACGGCGAAGGGCCTGCTTGTATTCTGCCAAATCCTTGGGAAAATGCATGGCACGAACGGCCTGACAACGGGACATGAGTTTGTATTTGTCCAGCAAAGACTGGGGCAGATTTTCCTCAATCAAGAGGTCCAACCCCTGATCAAAGGCCGTCTTAATAACCTTGACCAGACTGGCCTGACTGATTCCCTGAGCCAGACGATAGACAGGCTGGAGGTCATCTTCCACCTGAGCTAAGACCTTCATCCCAGTCAGACTAGCCTTGGCGCGGTCCCATTTTCCAAAAACAGCAAGAGTTGCACCCAACTCTATCTTATCTGCTAGATAGGGCTGGTTAAAGAAATTAACCGCAAAAACGACTTCTCCCTGCTTGAGGCTAAAACGCAAGCGATTACGCTTGAAACCATAATACTGTACACTGGCAGGAGTCACGACTTGACCAGATAGAACAGCCTTTTCACCGTCTTCCAACTCCAGCACCTGCTTGGTTTTGAAGTCTTCATAACGGAAAGGAAAGTAGAGCAAGAGGTCTTGCAAATTTTCAATTCCTAGTTTGGCGTATTTTTCTGCTGACTTTGGTCCCACACCAGGTAAGACATGCAAGGGTTGATGTAGATTCATGCTCCACTCCTTTCTTTTTAATAATATTCTCTCGGAATGCGATCGCTGAGGAGACAAACCACCTCATAGTTAATGGTCCCACGGTAGGTCGCCACCTGAGTTGCTGTGATTTCCTTGTCGCCGTTGGTGCCGATCAAGGTTACTTTTGTTCCTAGCGGATAAAGTTTAGGCAAACGAATAGTGATTTGGTCCATCGAAACCCTGCCGACGATTGGGCAAGCTTGCCCATCTACCAAGACAGAGAAATTCTGCATGTCACGTGTCCAACCATCCGCATAGCCAATTGGTACCGTCGCGATGACCTGCTCGCTATCTGCCTGATAGGTCGCTCCATAGCCCATGCAAGCTCCAGCTGGAACTGTCTTAACGTGAACCAGAGCAGACTCCAAGGTCAAGGCTGGAGTCAAGTCATAAGGCAAGTCCAAGACCTCTCCGCTAGGATTAAGACCATACATGGCATCTCCCATACGGACGGCATTGAAAATGGTATCTGCATGCCATAGAGTCGTTGCAGAATTGCTAGCATGAATCAAGTCTGGAAGACCTTTCATACTGGCCAAAATAGTTTTAAACCGTTCTAACTGGGCATTAAAGTAGTCATCTGATTCTTCATCAGCAGTAGCAAAGTGGGTAAAAATCCCCTCAACACGAGCACCATGTTGTTGGAGCAAGTCTTGAGCCTGATCAGCCTCACTAGCCTCTCTAAAACCAATCCGTCCCATTCCTGAGTCAATCTTGAGGTGGACTGTCAATCCAGTTAGGTCCACTTCCTTATCTAAGAGTGCTTGAATCCACTCCAGTCCAGCCACTGTCAAGGTGATGTCATATTCTTTAGCAAGAGAAACAGCTTCGATTTCAGAAACTCCTAGAATGAGGATTCGCTTGCTGAGTCCAGCTTGTCTAAGTTCAATGGCTTCATCAATATTGGAAACGCAAAAGCCATCAACATCATCTTGAATTGCCTTGGCAACGGCAACAGCCCCATGCCCATAGGCATTGGCTTTGACCACAGCCCACTTGAGCGTTCCTTGAGGGATATGAGCCCCCATTTGCTGAATATTGTGTCGAATAGCTCCCAGATGAATCAGAGCCTTGGTTGGTCTATGTGGACTAGCTTTCATGATTTTCCTCCAAAATGACACTGGCTGTCACAAACTGATCTGTATGACTGATAGACAGCCAAATATTTCCTGAAAACGGTGACTGACTAAAATAAGGCGCCCCGCGTTCATTGTTCAAGACTTCCAAATCCTGAAAACTGAGCTTGCCAATACCCGTTCCCATGGCCTTGGAAAAGGCTTCTTTAGCCGACCAGCGACCAGCTAAATATTCTATTTGCCTGCGCCCTTTGAGACTGTTAAAACGTTCCATTTCCTTAGCGGTCAGCACGCGCTTAGCAAATCCTTCATGTCGTGTAACTGCTCTTTCTATCGAAGCCAATTCTTCGATGTCAATTCCGTGTCCAACTATCATTCTCATCAAAAGGAGTTGAGATTCCCCCAACTCCATCCTTTTCACTTATTTTGTCAAGGTAGCATAGATTTCTTCTACCAAGGCCTCTGTATTTTCCCAACCTAGACAAGGATCGGTAATGGAGCAACCAAAGACCTCTGGTTGGTTTTGACGACCATCTGCTAGGTAGGATTCAATCATAAAGCCTCGAACCGTCTTTTTAATCTTCTCATTCCAGTCACGATTTTGCAAGGTCTGGCGAACAATTCGAATCTGTTCCATATATTGCTTTCCGGAATTATCATGGTTGGTATCGATGAGGATAAAAGGATTTTCAAGCCCCATAGTCTCATAGCGTTCAATGGCATTTAGCAAAGTTTCGTAGTAAAAGTTAGGCTCATTTTTCCCATATTCATTAACTGCCCCACGAAGGATGACGTGGGCCAAGGGATTTCCTGAAGTCTCAACTTCTTGACCATGGAAGAGGAAGGTCTGTTTGTTCTGAGCGGCATAGATGCCATTAAACATGACACCCAGATTTCCAGAGGTTGGATTTTTCATCCCGACTGGGGCATCAATCCCTGAAGCCACAAAACGGTGTTCTTGGTCTTCTACAGAACGAGCCCCCACAGCATGGTAGCTGACCAAGTCATCCACCAAGACCAGATTTGACGGATAAAGCATCTCATCTGCCGTTGTCAAACCAGTCTCTGTAATCACGCGGTAGTGCAACTGGCGCACAGCCTGCAAGCCGTTAATCAGACTTGGAGCCTTAGAGGTATCTGGTTGGTGAACCAAACCTTTATAGCCGTCTCCGTTGGTACGAGGTTTAGCTGTATAAACACGCATGACCATAAAAATCTTGTCCGCCACCTTCTTCTGCAAGTCTGATAAACGGCGGGCATATTCCAAGACAGCCTCTTCATTGTCAGAAGAGCAAGGACCAATCACCAAAAGGATACGGTCATCTTCTCCTGAAATAATATCTGCCATTTCTCTATCACGACGCTCCTTTAGTCGTAAGGCTTCCTCAGACAATTGAGTTTCTGCCTTGATTGCTTCAATATCGATTTCTTGACCTTTTTCAATAAATGCCATACTATTCTCCTAGCGTTTGGTAGATTTCTCTGACAAGGGCTTCCGTATTATCCCAGCCAAGGCAAGGGTCCGTGATAGACTTGCCAAATACTTCCGGTTCGTTTTGACGCCCGTCTTCTAGATAAGACTCAATCATAAAACCACGAACGTACTGCTTGATTTTTTCATTCCAATCACGGTTAATCAAGGTCTGACGGACAATTCGAATCTGATCCATGTATTGCTTACCAGAATTATCATGATTGGTATCTACAATGATAAAAGGATTTTCCAAGCCCATCTTCTCATATTGAGCAATAGTATCCATCAAATTATCATAGTAGTAGTTAGGAATATTCTTACCATATTCATTGATTGCTCCACGAAGAATGGCATGGGAAAGCGGGTTCCCAGTTGTTTCCACTTCTTTTCCCAAGAAAAGGAAGCTTTGTTTGTTTTGAGCAGCATAAATCCCATTAAACATGACATTGAGATTTCCAGAGGTTGGGTTTTTAAAACCAGTCGCAAAATCTGCTCCACTGGCAACAAAGCGGTGTTGCTGGTCTTCAACCGAACGGGCACCGACAGCCATGTAAGAAATCAAATCATCCACAAGCGGAAGATTCTCAGGATAAAGCATTTCATCAGCTGTCGTCATACCTGTTTCCGTAATGACACGATAATGAAGATGTCGAACGGCTTTGATTCCGTTGATGAGACTAGGGGCTTCTGCTGTGTTAGGCTGGTGAATCAAGCCCTTATAGCCATCTCCGTTGGTACGGGGTTTGGCTGTATAAACACGCATAACCATAAAGATACGGTCTGCTACTTCTTCTTGTAAAGCTGCCAAACGTTTAGCGTACTCAAGGACAGCTTCTTCATTATCAGATGAGCACGGTCCGATTACCAAGAGAATTCTCTGGTCTTCTCCACGTATAATGGCTTCTAGCTCTTGATCGCGCTGTGATTTTCTCTCCAAAGCTTGGCCTTCTAATTTTGATAAGGCACGAACTTCTTCAATATTAATTTTAGGACTTTTTGCTGTAAATACCATAACTCATCTCCTTATAAAGCAAACGGATACCAAGTAAAAATTTACTTTTCACAAGGTATCCGCTTCTAAACTATCTCATTTTATTGTCTTTTACCGTGACAGTTTTTAAACTTCTTACCAGAACCACATGGACAAAGTTCATTCCGTCCAATCTGGCTCAAATCCAGATTTTCAGGCATATTTGCTTGGTGGGCAGCGATATTGCGAGTCGCTGTTGTACTGATATGGTGTTCTGCTTGTGGTCTTTCTTGTTCATGAATTTGTGCTTTCATCATCAAGCGTGTCACATCAAACTCAATCGAACCAATCATGTCATTAAACATACGGAAACCTTCTGCCTGATACTCAACAACAGGGTTGTTCTGAGCATAGCCACGAAGTCCAACCGCATTACGCAATTGATCGAGGGCATCGATATGATCTGTCCACTTGTTATCTACCACTCGTAGAATCAAGACTTTTTGGAATTCTTTAACTGCTTCTTCATCGCGTAGTTTTGAAACCTGACTATCGTAAACTTGCAAGGCACGTTGGAAGAGTTCTTCCTTGATGGCCTTATCAGACAAGCCTGACAAATCTTCCATCGTAATAGAATCTTCTGGAAGCAAGTTGTACTTAGCAAAGTTCAAAATTGCCTCTAGTTTTTCATCTTGTTTGACACGCGCATGACCATCAACGACACGACCAATCGTGCGTTTGATCATAGCCTGAATTTCAGGTGCCAAGTCACGATCTGCAGTGATGACATCGTAACGTTGAGCGTAGATAATCTCACGTTGTTCACGCATGACATCATCGTATTGAAGGACTTGTTTACGAGTATCGTAGTTATTTCCTTCGACACGTTTTTGCGCCGCCTCAACCTGACGCGTCAACATGCGAGACTCAATGGCCTCTTCAGACATGTTCAAACGTTCAAAGATTCCCTTCAAGCGTTCAGAACCAAAACGTTTCATCAAATCATCTTCAAGAGATAGGTAGAATTGTGACTCACCTGGGTCTCCTTGACGACCTGAACGTCCACGAAGCTGGTTATCGATACGACGGCTTTCATGACGTTCTGTACCAATAACACAAAGTCCTCCAAGTTCACGAACTCCTTCACCAAGCTTGATGTCGGTACCACGACCGGCCATGTTAGTCGCAATGGTAACAGCACCACGTTGACCAGCATTCATGATGATTTGAGCTTCTTTATAGTGGTTTTTGGCATTCAAGACTTCGTGAGGAACACCAGCTGCGACCAATTTCTTAGAAATGTAGTCACTGGTTTCAACCGCTACTGTACCAACCAAGACAGGCTGACCTTTTTGGTAACGAGCCTTAACGTCTTCGACAACCGCCTTAAACTTAGCCTCGATACTTGCATAAAGAAGGTCTGAGTGGTCAATACGTTGAACAGGACGGTTTGTTGGGATTGGAATAACACGAATGTTGTAGATTTCACGGAATTCTTCTTCCTCAGTCTTACCTGTACCCGTCATACCAGACAATTTCTTGTACATACGGAAAAGGTTTTGGTAAGTGATTGAGGCAGATGTCTTGGTTTCATCCTGAATTGGTACACCTTCTTTTGCTTCAATAGCTTGGTGCAATCCATCAGAATAACGACGACCTTCCATGGTACGACCTGTAAATTGGTCGACAATCAAAATTTCTTGTTCTTCGCTCACCACATAGTCAATATCGAGAAGCATGATGTAGTTGGCACGAAGGGCGTTATCAATAAAGTGAGTCAGAGCTACGTTTTCAATGTCATAAAGGTTTTCAAGCTTGAAGTAGCTTTCAGCCTTGTCAATCCCTGAATCAGACAAACCAATAGTCTTAGACTGCACATCGATGATGTAGTCGTCTTTGTCCAAAGATTTTACATAGTGGTCTGCCATGTGGTAGAGCTGACTGGTTTCAACTGCATTAGCACCTGATACGATCAAAGGTGTACGGGCCTCATCAATCAAGATTGAGTCAACCTCATCGACCAAGGCATAGTTAAGCGGACGTTGTACCATGTTTTCAGCACGAACGACCATGTTATCACGAAGGTAGTCAAATCCGATTTCTGAGTTGGTTGAGTAAGTAATATCACACTCATAGGCTTCTTTTTTCTCCATTGGAGATTTGGCAGCCAAGTTAATTCCTACTGACAAGCCAAGCCATGAGTACAATTCACCCATCTCAGTCGCGTCACGCTCTGATAGGTATTCATTGACCGTAACTACGTGAACCCCTTTACCTGAAAGGGCGTTGAGGTATACGGGCATGGTCGCAGTCAAGGTTTTCCCTTCCCCTGTACGCATCTCTGGCACGTCACCATGGTGAAGAACGATTCCCCCCATGACCTGAACCTTATATGGGAAGAGTCCTAGGACACGTTTGGCACCCTCACGGACAACCGCAAATGCTTCATAAAGCAATGAATCCAGTGATTCTCCATTTTGATAACGTTCTTTAAATTCAACTGTTTTTGCTTTTAGTTGGTCATCTGTCAAAGCAGCCATTTGGTCTTCGTATTTGAAAACCTTGTCAGCCATCTTTTCCAGACGACGGATTTCTCCTTTATCATTTTCGATAATTGTTTTTAAAATATTAGCCATGTTTTTCCTTACTTTAAATTCCGAATATTTTAGAATGTTCTTTTAATTTTAGCACAATTACTGATTATTTTCAAGGAAGAATCCCCATTTTGAAAAGGAAAAAGAGGCTAGTTTCCAAGCTAACCTCTCTGATTTTTATGATACTTTAATTGCCAAAAATCGGCAAAATAGCAAATAGGATAAATAGATTTATCCAAAAAGAAAGACAACAGATAAGTCCAAAAACAAAGAGACTGACTTTCTTGGACAGCAAGGCCATCAAAATCGACAGAATTCCAAAAACTAGTAAAACTTTCTGCATGCTGAAGAGGTCAATCTTTCCCCCCAGAATCGGACTGCCCCAAGGAAGAAAGAAGAAAGCAATCCAGATCAACAGAACTAAACCAATATAGACCTTGGAATAGCGTGTAATAAATGATTTTAGATGTGTCATAAGCCACCTCCTACAAATAGAAAGTAATATAATACTCAATGAAAATCAAAGAGCAAACTAGGAAACTAGCCGCAGGCTGTACTTAAGTACGGCAAGGCGACGTTGACGTGGTTTGAATTTGATTTTCGAAGAGTATAAATCAATGCCTTCCACCGTTAGACTTCCCTAGTTCCCGTCTCAAGCGAAACATTTTTTTGAAACAGGAATAAGTTAACCAATTCAGACCAATAGCTAGCAGAATAAAAAGAAACCAAATGACCCAAAACTTGATATCTGTCACATTTCTCAAGACGATATTGAAAAACAGAACTGAAACAACTGTCCAAGCAAGGCTAAAAAGAGAATAGAGGGGGATGTAAACCCAGTAAAAATAGTAAAAAATTGGGAAAAATTTACTATTTCTGTTGGCCTTTTCAATCCAGTTATCAAAATAAAAGTAAGGTGCTAAAAGTAAGAATTTAAACAAATGTTCCATCATCGACACCTCTTTTGATAGCGTTTTTCCAACTTCATTCTATCAAAAAAATCTGGAAATGTCATTCCAGATTCTGCTTTTTTATTTGCGTTTTCTTGCGATGAGATGGATTGGAGTTCCCTCAAAGACAAAGGCCTTGCGGATTTGATTTTCCAAGAAACGCAGGTAAGAAAAGTGCATGAGCTCTTCTTCGTTTACAAAGATAACAAAGGTTGGTGGTTTGGTTGCCACTTGGGTAGCATAGAAAATCTTGAGACGTTTTCCTTTGTCTGTCGGTGTTGGGTTGATGGCAATGGCATCCATAATCACATCGTTCAAGACAGCTGATGGAATACGTGTGTTTTGACTTTCACTGATTTGCTTAATCATCTCAGGAAGTTTGTGGAGACGTTGCTTGGTCAAGGCTGATACAAAGATAATCGGTGCGTAAGGCAGGTATTGGAACTGCTCACGGATATCTTCTTCCCAGTTTTTCATAGTGTGGTTGTCTTTTTCAAGCGTATCCCACTTGTTGACCACGATAATCATCCCTTTACCAGCTTCATGGGCAAATCCTGCGATACGCTTATCGTATTCACGAATACCCTCTTCCGCATTGATGACCATCAAGACCACATCTGAACGGTCAATAGCACGCATGGCACGCATAACAGAGTATTTCTCAGTGTTTTCATAAACCTTACCAGACTTACGCATACCAGCCGTATCAATCATGGTAAACTCTTGACCATCTGCATCGGTAAAGTGGGTATCAATAGCGTCACGCGTTGTTCCAGCAACAGGACTGGCAATAACACGGTCTTCTCCCAAGATAGCATTGATTAAGCTTGATTTTCCAACATTGGGACGACCAATCAAGCTAAACTTAATCACATCTGGGTTTTCTTCTTCATATTCATTTGGAAGATTTTCTACGATGGCATCTAGCACATCCCCTGTACCGATACCATGGACAGATGAGATAGGCAATGGTTCACCCAAACCAAGAGCATAGAAATCATAGATATCATTTCGCATCTCAGGGTTGTCCACCTTGTTAACTGCGAGGATAACTGGTTTGTGGGTCTTATAAAGCTTACGGGCTACGTATTCGTCCGCATCGGTAATTCCTTCCTTACCAGACACGACAAAGACGATAACATCGGCTTCTTTCATGGCAATTTCTGCCTGGTGCTTGATTTGTTCCATGAAAGGAGCATCGACGTCGTCGATTCCTCCTGTATCAATCATGCTAAACGAACGATTGAGCCACTCACCCGTCGCATAGATACGGTCACGTGTCACTCCTTCGACATCTTCTACAATGGAGATTCGCTCACCAGCGATCCGATTAAATAGGGTTGATTTCCCAACATTGGGACGTCCTACAATGGCAATAGTTGGTAGGGCCATAATTTCTCACTTTCTACAATAACTTCTTCTGCTCAAGATTTTTTCTAGTTGAGCTTGGTTCAGCTTGACCAAACTGTTCTGCTAGGCGCTGACTCCAGCTTGTGGTTGCACGCGCTCCAGCATAGTCAGCCTGTACACGGTCATAAGCTTCGATTGCCTCAGTTGGCTGCTCTTGGTATTCTTCCTCAAAGACCACTTGATTCAATGGCAAGCGAGGTTTGACTTCATGTTCCTCATTTGGCACACCTAGTGCCATCCCAAAGACAGGATAGGTGTAGTCAGGCAGGTTAAAAAGCTCTGCCACTTCTTCTGACTTGTAACGCACCAAGCCAATAATCACACCACCATAGCCCAAGCTTTCAGCTGCCAGCAGGGCATTTTGACCAGCAAGAGCCGCATCGACTGAACTAATCAGGAGACCTTCTACACCTTGGGGTTGGAAGGTGTCGGTATGAAGTCGGGCTCCCTTTTCCGCTCGGTTCAAATCTCCGACAAAGAGAAGGAAAACAGCTGACTGGCGAATGGCTTCTTGAGGTACCAATTCATACAAGGCATCTTTCTTCTCTTGACTTCGTACCACAATCACAGAGTAGGATTGAAAATTCTTCCAAGACGAGACCATCTGAGCTGCTGTCAAGATTTCAGTCAAGTCCTCCTGAGGAAAGGCTTGCTCCTTAAATCTGCGTACTGAAGTATGAGACTTCATTAATTTGATTGTTTCTGTCATCGACGGTTCACTCCTTCTAAACGAGTCTCCTCAGCCAAATAACGGATGCGTTCCATGACTCGTCTGGCTTCCCAGGTTTCGTCATTTCCATGTTTCCCTTTAGCGAAATGCTGCTCCAATTCTTCAAAGTTGAAGTTGGATGTGAAAAAGGTCGGTAAATTTTCCTGCATCCGATATTGGAGAATGACCTGCAGGATTTCATCACGCACCCAAGGTGTTGATTGCTCGGCACCAATGTCATCTAAAATCAGGACTTCAGAAAGCTTAATCTCATCCACCAAGGTCTTGACATTACCATCACCGATTGCATTTTTGACATCAATGACAAAGCTAGGATAGTGGAGGAGAGTTGATGAAACACCACGTTTTTCTGATAAATCATGGGCTAGGGCAGCCACCATGAAACTTTTGCCCACACCAAAGTCTCCATACAAGTAAAGACCTTTTCGAATAACTGGATATTGCTCCACGAAGGCTAATAGCTTTTCAAAAACTGGCAAGCGCCCCAAATCATCCAAGTCAACTTGAGCCAAACTAGCTTTCTTGAGACTGGCTGGTAGATTGATTAACTTGAGACGGTTCTTAATAGCCGCTTCTTTTTCCGCTGCGATTAGTTCAGGAGTTTCTTCGTAAGAAACGTCCGCATAGCCATGATTCATAACCAAAATAGGCTTGTAGCCTTTGGCAATATAATCCGTATCACCACGGAGAAACTTGTCACGCTCGGTGATGTACTGATTAAACTTGGAGATACTGCGATTCAATTCCTCTGGAGTAAGGGATTCTTGCTGGATAAAGGCCGCAACATCAGGGTCCTTCATGATTTTCTGGACCAAATCTTGATAATGAAAACGGCTAGGTTGACGCTTGAGTACGTCTCCGACACTTTCCATCTAATCTCCTCCTTTTTCTAATCGCGCTAATAGTTCTTGTTTTTTACGTTCTAGTTCCAGACGAGTTTCCTCGCTGGTTTCATTTTTATAATCTGGATTGCTCCACTTGGGTACATTGGACTTGGAAGGACTAGGGTTACTGCTTTTTTGAGCCTGACTCTTCTGCCCTCTCTCACGGATACGCAAGACTGCCTCTTCTGCCGAATGAATCTTTTGATAAGCATAGTCATTGGCTACCTTCATGGCATATTTCTCATTGATATTTGCCGAATCCACCTTATTAAAGGTCAATAAGAGAATGATGTTGATGACTTCGTCCAGCAAGCCCAAGCCAGCCATCTGTTGCAAGAGGTCTCTTTCTGTTTGGGTAATAGTCCCCTTGCGTGTTTGTTTGATTTCTGCTAAGAACTGCAGGGCAGTTTTACTTTTAGCTTCTTTGATAATAGTTGCTTCCTTAGGACTAAAGTCAGAGGAAACAGGTTTTTGAGCAATTTTTTCCCGCATGCGTTTGGTTGAAATAACCTGGGAAACAGCTGTTGACTTGGCCAATTGATAGGTCTCAAACCAAGTCCATTTCTTCTCCTCAGCAATGGCAAACAGGTTCAAAACATCTGACTGCTCATCCGCAAAACGAAGCCCATCTCGAGCCATGAGCTGACGAAAATGGTCCAAGTCAAAATCGTTGGCCACTTTCTTCCTGATACCAAGGTCTTCTTGACTACCTAGTTCTGCCAAGTCTGGAAAGACTTGATTGAGTGAGACAGGTATTTCGTCTCCATCAGCACTTTCAACTTTCAAATTCTCCACAGCTGTATCGCCAATCTTTTTCTCCAAAAGCCTGCGATAAACAGGATGTTCCAAGAAGTCCTGACTAGAAAGAGGAGCATGGAGGGCTAGCTGATAAACATCCCCCTTTTGATAGAGGGTTAAGAGATTAAAAGCAGATAGGATTTTCAGGGATTTTATCAGTCTATCCATCCCAAAGTTGAGATGGTTGAGAATACTTGAAAAGAGGTATTCCTTTCTGCCATTATCCCAAAAACTGATTGTATAAAGATAAAGGCTCAGCGCCTCCTGACCGATAATCGGGAGGTAGCACTGTACCAGAGATGAGGTATCTTGCGACACCCGATTATTCTTTAGATAAGAAAAACGGTCAATTGGCTTCATTTATCTTTCCTTTTTCTTTTTAGAGGACTGGGTGATTTGTTGGAGCAGGCTCTCTAGCTCACTAACATCCTTAAAACTACGATAAACACTGGCAAAACGTACATAGGTAATCTCATCTAACTCAGCCAACTCCTCCATAACGAGTGAACCAATGTCCTCACTTTGAATTTCATTTTCATTTCGACTACGGAGTTTCTGTTCGATACGATTGACTACCATGTTGATTTCATCACTTGACACAGGACGTTTCTGGGCTGAGCGGATAATTCCATTAAAGATTTTATCTCTGGAGAATTGTTCCCGCGTGCCATCTTTTTTAACAACCACTAAGGTTCTTTCTTCTACCCGTTCGTAGGTTGTAAAACGGTGCTGGCATTCATCGCACTCACGTCTTCTACGAATGGTGTTCCCTTCTTCTGCTTGGCGACTATCGATAACACTTGACTTGGTAGCCCCACATTTTGGACAACGCATCCTTTCCCTCCTTATCGTTTTCTTTTCATTATACCATTTTTTAAGCGATTCCCAAAACAATTCTTCTTTTTGCTTGACAAGTTTTTTGTTTTGTTGTATTATTTAATTAAGACAAATAGATAACAGAAAGGAGACCAAGATGTCCTGGACATTTGACAATAAAAAACCCATTTATTTACAGATTATGGAGAAAATCAAGCTTCAGATTGTTTCCCATACACTGGAACCCAACCAACAACTTCCAACCGTGAGGGAACTAGCGAGCGAGGCTGGTGTCAATCCCAACACCATCCAAAGGGCCTTGTCAGACCTCGAACGAGAAGGATTTGTCTACAGTAAGCGAACAACTGGACGATTTGTGACCGAGGATAAGGAACTGATTGCCCAATCGCGCAAACAACTATCAGAAGAAGAATTGGAACACTTCGTTTCCTCCATGACCCATTTTGGCTATGAAAAAGAAGAACTACCAGGCGTAGTCGGCGATTATATTAAAGGAGTTTAAGCCTATGTCATTACTAGCATTTGAAAATGTATCCAAATCTTATGGAGCAACCCCAGCTCTTGAAAATGTTTCTCTTGACATCCCAGCTGGAAAAATTGTTGGTCTTCTTGGGCCAAACGGCTCAGGAAAAACAACCCTGATTAAACTAATCAATGGCCTCTTACAACCAGATCAAGGACGCGTCCTTATCAACGACATGGACCCAAGCCCAGCAACCAAGGCCATCGTAGCTTATTTGCCAGATACGACCTATCTCAATGAGCAAATGAAGGTCAAAGAAGCCCTAACCTACTTCAAAACCTTCTATAAAGATTTCAATCTAGAACGCGCCCATCATCTGCTTGCAGACCTTGGCATTGATGAAAATAGTCGTCTCAAGAAATTATCAAAAGGGAACAAGGAAAAGGTCCAACTGATTTTGGTTATGAGCCGTGATGCCCGCCTCTACGTTCTGGACGAACCCATTGGTGGGGTAGACCCTGCTGCTCGTGATTATATCCTCAATACCATTATCAACAACTACTCCCCAACTTCTACCGTTTTGATTTCTACCCACTTGATTTCTGATATCGAGCCAATCTTGGATGAAATTGTCTTCCTCAAAGATGGAAAAGTCGTTCGTCAAGGAAATGTAGATGACATTCGCTATGAGTCAGGTGAATCCATTGACCAACTCTTCCGTCAGGAATTTAAGGCCTAAGCAAAGGAGATTATTATGTTTTGGAATTTAGTTCGCTACGAATTTAAAAATGTTAACAAGTGGTATTTAGCCCTTTACGCTGCCGTGCTCATCCTTTCTGCCCTTATCGGGATACAAGCACAATCCTTAATCAAACTACCTGAAAAAAATCTATCTGTTCTACTTGTTTTTCTAGCTACTGTCTTTGGTGGTTTGATGATTACACTTGCGATTTCAACTATCTTCTTGATTATTAAACGATTCAAAGGAAGTGTCTATGACCGACAAGGCTATCTGACTTTAACCTTGCCAGTTTCTGAACACCATATCATCACAGCCAAACTAGTTGGTGCCTTTATCTGGTCTATTGTCAGCACTGCTGTACTAGCTCTAAGTGCTTTTATTGTTCTGACTCTAACGGCTCCAAATTGGTTTGCAACTTCTGACTTGATTCCATTTATAGAAACACACCTTCCTCAACTCTCTCTTATGGGGGTATCCTTCCTACTAAATACCATTTCTGGAATCCTCTGCATCTACTTGGCTATTTCCATTGGACAGCTTTTCAATGAATACCGTACTGCACTGTCAATTGTAGCCTACATTGGTATCCAAATCGTCGTTGGCTTTATTGAACTCTTCTATCGTTCTAACCCTGGTTTCTACTTCCCATCAACCTCTGGAGGAGCTGATCAATTCCAGATGGGCATTATCATGACTATTCTGGAAGAAGTTATTCTTATAGCCATCTACTATCTAGGAACTTATCACATCTTGCGAAACAAGGTTAATTTGCAATAGTTTCACAATCAAAAAGGATAACATCTATTTAAGAAAAACACAGAAAATCAAATTAATAAAAAATTGATTTTCTGTGTTTTTTAGATTATTGCTAACTAATTTTGGTTTTAGCCAACACCAATAACAATTATTGACTCTAGAATACATAGAACCATGGTTACAATCATCTTTTTATTCATATAAACAACCTCACTTTCTTTTTTATATATGATATAATATTTTGAAAACATACTAAAAAATTCCCATATAAGCAATTGAGGTAACACAAATGAAAAATTACGGAAAAATTTTTAAACAATTTAGAGAATCACGTGGATTAACATTAAAAGATGTTGCAAAACATGGTCTATCCACATCACATATTTCTAGATTTGAAAGAGAAAATTCTGATCTGACGATTAGTAAATTTATGCAGGCATTAGATGCTATTAATATGCCTGTCGAAGAATTTATGTATGCTGCAAATGACTTTCATCGGGATGAAATAAATGAATTATTAGAGCAAATTCGACTTCTAAGCTCTAAAAGAGATATTTCAGGAATGGAAAAACTACTTATTTCTCAACTTGAAAAGACTACCAAAAGAGAGAAATTCTATACTCTGAATACCATTCTAGTAAAAATTCGCTTACAAGATTTGTCAGAAAAAATCTATTACCATGAATCTGATATTAAATATCTATCTGACTATCTTTTTTCTGTGGAATACTGGGGATGCTATGAATTACTTTTGTTTATGAATACTCTAGATGTATTATCTCACCCTACTATGATGTGCTTATCAAGAGAAATGTGTCAACGTTCCGAATTCTACAGAGATTTACCACATTATCGTAGATTGCTTGCCACCATGTTACTAAATGGATATATCACGTGTATAGAAAGAGAGGAATTTTTAGATTCTTTATATTTTAAAAAGCAACTAAAACATTGTTATTTCACAGAAACTGAGATATATGAAAAATTAGTTTTTCACTATGCCGAAAACTTATATACTTTAAAAAAAGACAAAAATAAACGTTCTGTTTTAGAAATGAGAAAGTGCATAGCAACGATGAAGTTAGTCCACAGCGATAGCTTAGCAAAAAAATTTGAAAAACATTTAGCAAAGGTAATAGAAGAACTGAAATAATTTTCTTATATGGGAAAATTTTTAATTATTATTTCAAAAAGAGTATCATTAAATCATCAAATTAAGGAGGTGAAAATATGAGAACAGTGCAAATTATTGACCTTGAAGATCTATTAGATACAGATCAAACTTACTCCGTACCAGGTCATTGTGGTCCAAGCCATTCTTGTGGTGGTGGACGATAGTTTTCTATGAGACGAGTTCTCACTCGTCTCCTTTATTTTATAATGGTGATATTATGCTAAAAAAAATATATACTAGTATTGGGGATTATTATTTCGATAGTGATAAATTCACATTATCTACTTCTTCAGTAGAGGGAACTACCTCCTATAAGCCCCCCTACATCCCCAAAAATGTTTTACAAAAAATTGTTATTAACATATCTAACAGTTGCAATTTATCCTGTTCTTACTGTTATGCGGATGGTGGAAATTACGGCATGGATAATAAAATCATGACTCTAGATACTGCTGATAAGATTATTAACGAAGTCAAATTTAGAGGTATAACACAAATTAATAGACTTATCCTATTTGGTGGAGAACCTTTTCTTAATACTCAATTATTCGAATACATTATTAAAGAATTTTCCAAATTTACAACTATACTTAAAATAGAAACCGTGACTAACGGAACAGTACTAAATAATAATGTTAAAAAAATAATAGATAATTTCCAACCATATCTAACTATTAGTCTAGATGGTCCAGAATTTATACATGATAAATTAAGAGGTAAAGGTAGCCATCGTAAAACTACTAAATTTATCCACTATTTAAAAACTATAAACTACACTAATTTTGAAATTGCTTCAACATACACTAGACTACATCAATTACATTCTCTAAGTAGAGATGATATTTTCCAATATTTTACAAATATGGATGTACACTTTAACATCAATGACGTATTTAGTAAAAATAAGGTGCTTGTGGTTAAAGAAATGGAAAAAAGCTTAGTAGATAGGAAAAAATTCATTACTGATTCTATAAATAATATTGTTGAAAATAATGAAAAAGCTTTTATAAGTCCCATCTTATATGATGTTTTAATTTCTATGATTTATAAGAGTACTAATCATACATTCTGCGACGATATAGATCCTTCAAATACCATAACTTTTGATGTTGATGGTAGCAAAAAATTGTGTTTTAGATTTTGGGGAACTCATAATAGCTCTAAAGCAGAGCTATTTAATAATAAAGAATACTTCCAACAATGTAAAGATTGTTGGTGTAAAGGTATGTGTCTTGAATGCGTTGCCAATATCATTGATGGTTATTCTTCAGTAATTAACGAAGATGGACAATTTATAGAATGTCATAAGCCTGAATTAATGGAATATTGTATTAAAGAAATTATTTATCTTTCACAAGATCAATCCAAAATATCTAAACTCGTTAATAATTTCAAAAGGTTTATCCGCTATGCTTAAAAATTTCTTTTCCAAGAAGCACCTCGTGCTTTACTTCTTTTCTATTGCCATTACTTGGCTGGAAGCGATTATCACGCCAGCCCTTGTTCAAAATATTGTTGCTAGTTTTACCAATCAAGAACTAGGCCTTCTTTGGAAAGTTTTGATTTTAGGAATCCTTGGAAACCTCATCCTATTACTGGGTTTGGCTGGGAAACGCTATTACTACGCCCGTTTGATTACTGACTTCAAATATGGAATCAAGAGTGCTATTTTCAAGCGATTTTTAAACAGTTATGAGATTGATGAAAAGGATATTTTGTCTGACCTAGAAAACGACGTCAAGCAACTAGAAGAAAGCTATATTGAGCCAACGGTTATCATCATTTCTTCTCTGGGTTTTACCACTGTGTCCATTCTCTATGCCCTGTGGACCAATTTTTACCTGGGTTTGATTTTCATCCTCTTCTACTCCTTTCCTGTCCTCTGCAGTGCTATCGGATCAAAGCGTTTGGATTCACTTTCTGAAAAGCGGTCCACTGTTAACCAGAGCTACTTAGCAAGCTTGACAAATTTTATTGGTGGTAGCCAACAAATTCGCCATTATCAGGGGCAAGACTACTTTTTTGCTCGCTATCAAAAGCAATTACAAACCAGTCTAGATACCGAAATTAACTATGAAAAACAACGAACTTTAAACAGTCTCTTTATCAATAGCATCGATGCCTTTTGTTCTGTTACACCAATCGTCATTGGTGGATTTATGACCTACTATAATTATTTAGACGCGGCGAGTTTTGTGGCCATCTATCTAGTTTCCCATAATATCAGCTATCAATTCCAAGAGTTGGCTTACTTTACCAACACCCGAAAAGCAACTCGAAGTCTTCTCAACAAATACCAAAAACTTTTGGGTCAGTCTGACTCCATCTCGCCTAGAAGCATAGAAAATATTTTCCCTATCCAACTTGACACCATCTCCCTTGAAAAAGAGGGAAATAGTCTCTTATCTCCGATTTCCATACACATCAAGCAAGGAGAAAAAAATGCCATTATCGGGGAAAGTGGCTCTGGTAAAACAACCCTGCTCAATATCATTCATGGAGAAGAGACACCAACAAGTGGACAGATTAGCTTTGCTGGTCAGAACTTGTCACGTCAAGAAATCACAAGCTTTAGTTCCTATATCCTCCAAGATAGCCATTACTTTGACACGCTCTCTCTGGAAGATAATATCCTTCTGGGACTGGATAAAAATAAAGAGACTTTAAATCATATCCTCAAAAAAACAGGATTAGAACATTTGAAAAATCGAACGCTCAGCAATGATAGTCTGTCTGGTGGCGAGAAGCAACGCCTAGAAATCGCTCGCGCCCTCTACCATGATAGCCAACTCATCTTAGCAGATGAGATTAAGGCCAATCTTGACTCGGAAAATAGCAGAAAAATTAGCGACTTGCTCTTCTCCCTACCTCAGACAGTCATTGAAGTCATTCACCACTACACGGAAGAAGACTTAAAACACTATGACCAAGTCATTCATTTAAGCAAAGAAAAGTAATAGTCTATAACATACGATTTTAAAAAGCAAGGAACCCGAATTCCTTGCTTTTTATACTAAGAGCAAACTAGGAAACTAGCCGCAGGTTGCTCAAAACAGTGTTTTGAGGTTGTGAATAGAACTGACGAAGTCAGCTCAAAATACTGTTTTGAGGTTGCAGATGGAAGTTGACGCGGTTTGAAGAGATTTTCGAAGAGTATTAACTCAATATCAAACTAGCTACAATAGGGCTGACAAAGACATAGAGAATACCGGTGACACCGATAGCCAAACCACCCATAGCTCCTGCTACAGAGCCGTATCGGAAGGCTGTTCCCGTTCCAACTGCATGGCCTGTTCCTCCAAGAGAAAGACCAACAGCTACTGGGTCGTCAATTTTCAACCACTTCAAAAGGGTTGGGCCGATGACACTGGTTAAAATCCCAGTTGCGACTACAACGACCAAGGTCACAGTCGTCAAACCTTGCAATTTTTCTGTGATTCCCACTGCCATGGCGGTTGTCACTGACTTCGGAAAGAGAGAAATGGCTAGGAAAAAGTCCATTCTAAAAATCTTAGCCACAAGGGCTGTGAAAGAGGTATTAACAACTACTGCTAACAGACTACCAAAGAGAATACTCCGAGCATGGTGCTTCATCAAATGAAAACTCTTATAAAGCGGAATCCCTAGAGCAACAGTCGATGGGACAATCAAGTTGTTCAAATAAACCCCACCTTGGTAGTAATCTTGGTAAGAAATACCTGTCACTTTTAGAAAAATGATAATGAAAATGGCTGACAAAAGCAAGGGCGTTGTCAAAGGATGGGGAAAACGTCTGTAAATCATCATTCCTACTAGATAAGCTAGGATAGACAGGGCAAGCCCAAACAGGGGATTGGAAACAAATTCACTCATTTGGCATCTCCTTTCTCATAATCTCCCTCAAACCGTCGTTTGATAAACTGAACCACCAAAGCAATGAGGATAATATTGATGACCGCTGCAAAAAAGACAATCAAAACAATTGGCAAAAGATAGGGAGCAATCACATCAAACTTCTCCATGATTCCCACTGCTGGCGGCAAAAAGAGAATGGTCATATTGGCCAGCAAGAAATTCCCCACCATATTGACATGTCTAGTTCTCAGCCACTTGAATTGCAAGGCTAGAAAGAGAATAATCAAACCGATAATACTGCCTGGGATAGGCAAATGAAAGAAACTGGAAATCCCCTCTCCGATTAGAGAAATCACAAAGAGAATCATTAATTGAACATATAATTTCATCCTATACTCCACGAAATAGACTTCTTGCATACCAGTTTACTCTTTTTTCAGAAAATTTCAAGGAAATGCACAAGAGATAATGAAAATTAGAAATAGAAAGGGGATACAAACAATTCTTGACTTGTGAAAATAGGCATGATTTAGGATAAAAGATGCCTGCGTCCTTCTTGCCAGCTCTTTTGAAAAGTAGTATAATTATTGCATGCGCAATCATCTTGTGATGCAGAGACTGTCCGTGAATGGACATTCTTCTATGTTATAACTCTAAAAAGAAAGGAGATACTATGACCTACTTGGAAAAATGGTTTGACTTCAATCGGCGTCAGAAAGAAATTGAAAGTCTCTTAGAAGAGACTGTTGCTAATCAGAGTGAACAAAGTCTGACCTTGAAAGAGTTTTACCTGCTCTACTATCTGGACTTGGCCCAAGAAAAATCTCTAAGACAGATTGATTTGCCTGATAAACTTCATCTGAGCCCGAGCGCTGTTTCTCGGATGGTGGCTCGCTTAGAAGCTAAAAATTGTGGTCTACTCAGTCGCAGGTGCTGTGATCAAGATAGGCGCTCTAGCTTTATCTGCCTGACAGGTGATGGGCAAAAGACACTGGCCTCGCTACAAAAGGCTGTCGAAGAAAGCTTGGAAACTGGTTTGGATTTCTTGCTTTAAGATGATTTTAGAAAAAAGTTGCGTGCGCAATCATTTTTCTTGACATTCTCTTTTACAAGGAGTAAAATAAAGTCATCATTAAACAAAGGAGTTTTAAAATGATTGAAATTACTTATCTAGATGCCAGCAAGAACGAAAGAACTGTGACTTTCGAGTCTTATGAAGATTTTGATCGTTCACAACAAGCTTGCCTTATCGGCGTCGCAGACTACTACCCTGTCCAAAAATTGACTTACAACGGTCATGATTTGGACTACCATGGGACTTATGGAGATGTCTTCTTCTATCTCATGAAACAAGATTTAAGCCAATATAACTAAAAAAGGAGAAATACAATGGCAAAAGCAATTACAGATGCAACATTCGAACAAGAAACAAAAGACGGTTTGGTCTTAGTAGACTTCTGGGCAACTTGGTGTGGTCCATGTCGTATGCAAGGTCCAATCTTGGACAAATTGTCTGAAGAACTTTCAGAAGATGTTTTGAAAATCGTTAAAATGGACGTTGATGAAAATCCAAACACAGCTCGTGCTTTTGGAATCATGTCTATCCCAACTCTTCTCTTCAAAAAAGACGGCCAAGTTGTCAAACAAGTTGCTGGTGTACACACAGCAGAACAAATCAAGGCCATCGTTGCTGAATTGAGCTAATAAAACGAGAGACCAAGTACTTGCTTTGGTCTCTTTTTTCTTGCCCTTTGCCATTTTTCAAAAAATATGCTAGACTGTAAGTAGAATATTACGATGTTTGGGACATGCCATCGCTAAAAAAAACCTTAACTTGGTATTTTTTAGCTCCCTCAAGGGAGCTTTTTGCGTGCTCTGAACATTTCTCATTTCGGAAGGAGTACTATGAAACGTCAATCAGCCTTGGTCGTCTTTAGTGGCGGTCAAGATTCTACAACTTGCCTCTTTTGGGCTAAAGAACACTATGAAACGGTCGAAGCCGTTACCTTTGCCTACGGTCAACGCCATCATCTCGAAATTCAAGTCGCTAAAGAAATCGCCAAGGAACAGGGTATTCGTCATCACATCCTAGATATGTCTCTGCTGGGGCAAATCACTGAAAATGCCTTGACCTCTGATCTGGAAATTGAGCAAAAAGAGGGAGAGGTTCCCAATACCTTTGTTGACGGTCGCAACCACCTCTTTCTATCCTTTGCAGCAGTTCTTGCCAAGCAACGAGGTATTAAAGACATCGTGACAGGTGTCTGCGAGACAGACTTCTCAGGCTACCCTGACTGCCGTGATGTCTTTGTCAAATCCCTCAATGTCACCCTCAACCTGGCCATGGATTACGACTTTGTTATCCAAACACCTCTCATGTGGCTGGACAAGGCTGAAACTTGGGAGTTGGCTGATCAACTCGGTGCCTTTGACTATGTTCGTGAAAAGACCTTGACCTGCTACAACGGGATTATCGGAAGTGGCTGTGGAGATTGCCCAGCCTGCCATCTACGTCAACATGGTCTAGATGTTTATCTCTCACAGAAAGGAGAGGCCTAATGTTTTTCGCACCCAAAGAAATCAAACAGGAAACCGGAGAGTCTCTTGTCTACAATCCTCACAGAACCTTGGTATCAAAAGAGTTTACCTTCGATGCTGCTCACCATCTCTTTCACTATGAGGGAAAATGCAAATCCCTTCATGGTCACACCTATCATCTGCAGATTGCTGTCAGTGGATTTTTAGATGAACGTGGCATGACCTACGATTTCGGAGACATCAAAGCGATCTACAAGAACTACTTAGAGCCCCACTTGGATCATCGTTATCTCAATGAGACTCTTCCCTATATGAACACGACTGCTGAAAATATGGTTTACTGGATTTTCCAAACCATGAACCAAGAGTTGCCAGACGAGCGCGGTCTCCGTTTGGAATACGTTCGCCTCTATGAGACTCCGACTGCCTTTGCAGAGTTTAGACGGGAGTGGTTAGATGACTAGGGAACGTGTCCTCAAACTACCAGTTCTGGAAATTTTCGGCCCAACTTTTCAAGGTGAAGGTCGTGCTATCGGGCAGAAAACCATGTTTGTCCGCACTGCTGGTTGCGACTACCACTGCGACTGGTGCGATTCTGCCTTTACTTGGGATGGCTCTGAAAAACCAACTCGTATGACAGCTGACGAAGTCATTGCTGCTTTGGATAAATTAGGGAGCTACGACTATGTAACCCTGTCTGGGGGAAATCCTGCTATCCTAGCAGCCAACATGGCTGAACTCGTCACTAAACTCAAGGAACGTGGTGTCACTCTAGCTGTTGAGACCCAAGGCTCCCGCTGGCAAACTTGGTTGAAAGACATCGACCAAGTTACTCTCAGTCCCAAACCTCCTTCATCCAAGATGGAAGTCAACTTTGAGACCTTGGACTTTATCGTTTCCCAACTGGATCCAGACAAGGTCACCTTTAAAATCCCTGTCTTTGATGATGCAGATTTGGTCTTTGCCAAAGGGATTCAAGAGCGCTACCAACCAGATGTCCTCTTCTTATCGGCTGGAAATCCTGAGCCCAAGGCCACAGGCAATATTATCCAAGATCAACTGGACCGTCTCAAAGAACTCTGGGAAAGCATCGCTGCCGACGATAGCTGGGGCAATGTCCGCGTCCTTCCTCAACTCCATACCCTCCTCTACGATAACCAACGTGGTGTTTAAGATTAGAAAGAAAAAATCATGTCACAACAAGAAGAAATGAAAAACCTCAGCCTACTAGGAAACAAAGAAACCAACTACATTTTCGAATATCAACCAGAAGTCCTCGAATCCTTTGACAATCGTCATGTGGAAAATGACTATTTTATCAAATTTAACTGTCCTGAATTTACCTCGCTTTGCCCAATCACTGCTCAACCAGACTTTGCGACCATTTATATTTCCTACATTCCTGACAAGCTCTGTGTCGAGTCAAAATCCCTCAAACTTTATCTCTTTAGCTACCGAAACCACGGAGATTTCCACGAAAACTGTATCAACACCATTGGGAAAGACTTGGTCAACTTGCTAGACCCTCGCTATTTGGAGGTTTGGGGAAAATTCACACCGCGCGGTGGCATTTCAATCGATCCCTACTACAACTACGGTAAGCCAGGAACTAAGTATGAAGGCTTGGCAGAACAACGCCTCTTCCAACACGACCTCTATCCAGAGAAAATTGACAACCGTTAATACTCTTCGAAAATCAAATTCAAACCGCGTCAACGTCGCCTTGCCGTACTCAAGTACAGCCTGCGGCTAGTTTCCTAGTTTGCCCTTTGATTTTCATTGAGTATAAACAGATAAGAAAAAGCCCTGTTCCTCAAATCGAGGAGCAAGGCTTTTTGAGTTTCAATTATTCTTCTGTTCCAAGGAAGTTTTTAGCAACAAGGGCTGCAAGAATCCCACCAACGATTGGAGCAAGGATGAAAATCCATACTTGTTGAAGGGCTGAGCCACCTACCAAGACAGCTGGTGCCAAACTACGAGCTGGGTTTACTGAAAGCCCAGTGATATTCAATCCAACAAGAATCATCGCCATCAATGACAAACCGATTACCAAACCAGCAATCGCGCTATTGCCCTTGCTTGCTGATGTCACAGTCATGATAACCAAGACAAACAAGAAAGTTGCGATTGTTTCAAACAAGAATCCACCAAAGACAGTGACTCCGTTTGCCAAGGCATTTTCACCAAGACTAGCAGTTGACATCCCTGAGTTAGCCAAGAGGAAGAATACAGAAGCAGATGCTAAGAAAGCTCCAACTACTTGTCCAAGGATGTAGTTTACAAGCTCTGAAGATGACAAACGTTTGTTTACAAACATAGCAATCGAAACAGCTGGGTTCAAGTGAGCACCTGAAATAGTTCCGATTGAGTAAGCTGCAACTACGATTGCCAGACCAAAGGCAAAGGCGATTCCAAGGTGACCAAGGCCATCAAGACCATTTCCAAAAACAACAGCTCCTGTCCCAACGAACACAAGCATGAAAGTACCGATTAATTCAGCGACAAATTTTTTCATTTTCTTTCTCCTTTTTTCAAAAACTAAATACTAGTCTATCAAAAGAGGGAAAGGGTTTCAAGAAAATTGTTTGGAAAGTCTTTCGAAAATCTGACTCGCTTTTTATTAGTATTGAAAAGACTGGATAGCTTCTTTCAAGTCATCTTGTAAACTATTTCTCTGATCAAGTTGGACATAGACTTCCAACAGACAGGATCTGAAGTTGGAAAATTTATAAAAATCTTCCCTTTCTTCTATCGGAAAGTCAACAGCTTTTATCCAAGAAGCTACTTGCTCTTGCTCCAACTTCCCTTGTAAAATAGGTTCATAGATTACTCTTGCTAAACGCCAATCCTCATCATCTGTAAAGCGAATCGAAATTCTTTTAAATAGTTGGCCAAGTATATCAAATACTTCATGAACTCTGTTTTTAGGAAAGTCTGGATGACAAACCACCTCTGTCAGTAAATCGGCTCCATGTGCAAAAGCATGAACCCAACCATACTGACTTGAAAAACCCGTTGTATCCTTTTCTTTTGAAAGATAATACAAACCTTGATTTAAAAGGACATTACGAATTCCTGCATTTAATCCCTGATAAAAAATCGATTGCTGGTTGGCATCCGCAGACAAGAGATTTGCATAAATAAGCGCCCTAAAAGAACGTTCAAGGGTTGACAGACCTACCTTATCAATCTCTTTGTCTAGTCCTCCATCAGATAAAATTTCCTCAGCAATGAAATAAAATTGTTCCTGTGTAAATAGCTCTTCCTGAATCCCTCTAGCAAAGCTTGTAAAAACAAGGTCATCACGAATTTCTGGAGAAGGATCTCCCAAATGGTCAAGCAACCACTGGATTTCTTCCTCATGATAACTTGGTCTTTCTTCAGATATTTTTCTGAGTAACTCTTGATACATGGTCAATACCTCTACATTTCTAGCAACTTATCAAAAAGCCATTCTTAAATAACTCAATATTGCTCTCTCAATTAAATACGATCTGATAGAAAATGAAGCAAATAACTATCAATAGCAACTCTACAGCAAGTTCAAATTTAACACCACGACCTTCAACGGCATTTTTGAAAATAGCTATAGCTAAGCTAAATAGAATGACGCTTAACAAGCCCATAAACATCATTCTAGAACAACCTTTCTATTCCCCTACTCTCCCAACTGGGCACTGTAGGCGATAATCTGGTCAACCGTGTCTGACAAGAATTGAATGGTATCACGGAGTGGTTTATCTGTTGAAATATCAGCTCCGATAATCATAGCTGACTCAAGCGGTGTCTTGCTACCACCCGATTTGAGGAGATTGAGCCAATCTTCAGCTCCAGTTTCAGAGTTTTTAAGATGGAGGTAACCTGCAGTCGAGATTACTAGCCCTGCTGAGTAAGTGTAACTATACAAGCCCATGTAATAATGAGCTTGGCGCATCCAAGTCAGAGCTGCATCATCGTCAATTTCAATAGCATCTCCCCAGAAATCGGTCAAAACTTCCTTCATAATGCTGTTAAGTTTGCTTGCTCCGAAGGTTTCTCCTTCTTCAATCAATGTATAAACCTTGCGCTGGAAGGCTGCTTCCAAGAGGTGGGTGATAAAGTTATGGAAGTAGGTGTCTGTCAAACGGTGCGCAAGAGCAAAGCGTTTTTGACGCGGATCATCAGACTGATGTTCCAAATAATCACTGAGGAGCAACTCATTAAAGGTTGATGGCGCTTCAACGTAATAAGTAGACATGTGGGCATTAAAGTAACTCTGATGATTGTCAGAAAAGATAAATTGACCAGAATGCCCGATCTCATGAATCAAAGTATAGACATCGCTCAAACGGCCTGTCCAGCTCATAAGGACATATGGGTGCACGCGATATGGATCCGTTGCATATCCCCCAGAATCCTTGCCACTATTAGCAGCGAAGTCCACCCAACGTTCTTCTTGATAGCGAGCAACTTCCTGACAATATTCTTGTCCCAATGGTGCGACTGACTTCATGACCAAATCATAGGCATCGTCAATAGTCACTTCAGGATTAAGAGCGCTATCCAAATCCAATTTCCAGTCTGCAAAGGTCATCTTTTCAAGACCATTGACCTTGGCAACATGCTTGAGGTATCTCTGAGCGACTGGCGCAAAGTCCGTCATGATAAGGTCAATCTGACGATCAAACATAGCACGGTCCACTTCTTGCTCAGCTAGAAGATAGTCAAAAACCGAGTCGTAGCCCTTCATATCAGCCAAGAGTTTTTCCGACTTGACTTGAGCTAGATAGGCTGCAGCAGCTGTATTCTGGTGCTTGCGAAGGCCTTCTGAGAAGGAACGGAAGGATTTCTCACGAACCTCAGCGTCTTCGTGGTTTTGGTAGAAATTCTCATAAGTTACAAAGCTGTTTTTGTAGGTCTTGCCATGGGCTTCAAAGTCAGCCATTTCGAAATCCCCAGCTCGCATCTTAGTGTAAATGTCCTGTGGACTGTAGAAAACTTCACCGAGATTGGTCAAGGCCTTCTCCACATCAGCTCCTAGATAGTGGGCTTTTTTGATTTTGGCCTGACGAATGGCAGCTGTTAAATGTGGCAATTTACCTAAACGGTCCAAGACTTCCTCGTCTGCTGCCACCAAGGCATCGTCAAAGAAGGTAAGGGCTACGCTAGCGTCTGTTTCAAATTCCATCCCAGCTTGGGCAATATTGGCAAATTCGTCATTGCTATAATCTGTCGTCTGAGGCATAAAACCATAGTTACCAATATGGCTCATCTGAATGTAGATTTGTTCCAATTCCGCAAAGGCCTTTTCAAAATCCTCAAAAGTATGAAGATTACCCTTGTAATCACGGCTAAACTGGTTGATGTCTTCGCGAGCCTTCTCGATCGCACGCAAGAAATCCTCACGGTCTTGGTATAGGGCAGTTAAGTCCCAAAGTTCCTTTTCTGGAAATTCTGAACGGTGTTTTTGTTCCATTTTCTTCCTCTTATTTCTCTAATTCTAATAAAACACTAAGGGCTGATAAGGCGTAAAGCGGTGCAGTTTCTGCTCGCAGAATGCGAGGGCCAAGCCCTGCCAATACTGCTCCCTTAGCTTCAAAACTTTCGATTTCTGCAGGTGAGAGACCACCCTCTGGACCAAAGATAAAGAGCAATTTGGCTCCTTTTTCAAGACCAGAGACCGCTTGTAAAAGCGCAGCGCTTTCTCCTTCTTTAGCTGATTCTTCATAGGCCACTACGATAGAGTCAAACTGGTCAAGTTGGGCTAGGAAGTCTGCTTTATTCTCGAAAAGCTGGATACTTGGGACACGATTTCGCTTGCTTTGTTCTGCTGCTCCAAGGGCAATTTTTTCTAGTTTTTCAACCTTTTTACCCAATTTTTTGCCATCCCATTTGGCGACCGACCAATCGGCAGGAAAGGCCCAGATTTGGCTGGCACCCAGCTCGGTTACTTTTTGAGTGATAAACTCCAGCTTGTCCCCCTTGGGAAAGCCGGATGCAATGGTCACTTGGACTGGCAGTTCCACATTGCCAGCCAATTCTTGGACCAACTCAAACTGACGGGCTTCCACATCCAGCACACGCGCCAAGCGCTTAATTCCATCATCAAAGACCAAAGTAACCTCATCATCTTCTTTCAAGCGCATAACCTGAAACATATGCTTGCTGGTTTCCCTGTCCTCGATGGTGACAGGAGAGATAGCACTGCCTTTGACAAAATACTGTTGCATGCTAGCCTCCAATCACGCCGGAAATATCCTTAGTTTTTTTGAAAACACAGGCATTCCATTCCCCTTGAATCATGTGGGTTTCAAGGAAAAATCCAGCTGACTCAGCCGACTCGCGCACCATGTCCCACTTATCCTTAATAATTCCACTCATGATGAGGTAGCCTTCGTCCTTAACCAAACGATAGGCATCGTCTGTCAGATGAATGAGGATATCCGCCAAGATATTAGCCACGATGACATCTGCCTCAATCTCAACACCCTTAAGCAAGTCTCCTGCTGCTACATGGATGTTTTCCATACCAGGGTTGAGTTCAATATTTTCCTGAGCAACACGAACTGCCACATCATCTAGGTCATAGGCGAAAATTTCCTTAGCACCAAGTAGCGAGCTGGCAATAGAGAGAACCCCTGAACCAGTACCCACATCTAGCACTGTTTCCCCACCACGAAGAACCTGCTCCAAGGCAAAGAGGCTCATCTTAGTGGTTGGATGGGTCCCCGTACCAAAAGCCATACCTGGATCCAGCTTGATAATCTTTTCCCCAGCAGTCGCCTCATAGTCCGTCCAAGACGGCACGATGGTCAAATCATGAGTGATACGAGCTGGTTCATAGTATTTCTTCCAGTTGTCTGCCCAGTCTTCCTCAGCCAAGGCAGTCGTCCCCATCTTGACCTCTCCCAAGTCCATAAAATCAGTTAGTTCCGCGAGACGGGCCTGCAAGTCTGCCTCAACCGTTGCTACATCAACCGTATCAGGGTAGTAGGCTGTCACTACGATTTCTTCTTGCTGCTCAACCTCTGGGAAAATCTCGCCGAAGCGGTCAACATTTCCCACATAGTCCATACTATCTTCGATCGCAACACCTTGCGCTCCCAGCTCAATCAAGAGATTGGAAACCAACTCCTCTCCCTCACGCTTGACTGTAACTTTTAACTCTTGCCATGTTTCCATTATGTATTTTCCTTATCAATCTATTAATTCTTCCAATTCTTTTAAAGTTCTTCCATCCTGATTTTTCCAATCAGTTCGACCGTTCGTTTGCATACCCAGCAAAAAAGCCGCTGCATAAGAAGGGCTAGAAAAGAGTTGTTTTTCTTTTAACACCCCATCTTGAATGATCCGAGAAGCTATTAAATTCTGACGCATTTCTTTTAAACTTGCTGGAAGGTATGGAGAATCCTTTATTTCTACTTGACTTCCTTCTAAAACAACAAAACCTTCAGTTGTCCGTTCATAAGTTGCTTCTATTACTTTGTTAGATTTCTTAGTTTTACGCTTTAAATAAAGATAAGTTGAATGATTATCAGTCAAATCTTGACTAACTTTCTTTGTCATTGGAATAAAAACACGATAACCTAAAGTTCCAATAATCATTAGCGTATTTTCAACAATTTCATCCAGTTCAGATTCCTTTTCCTCAGTCACATTACCAGGATTTGGATCATTCCCATTTTTCACAATGTAGCGACCAGCTTCTTTAGCAAGTTGAGTAAATTTATTTTCCAAATAGCTAATTTCTGTTGGACCAAAAGAATTATTTTGAGTTGTTAGAATGATGACGTCATTAAAATAATCTGCGTGAGTATCGCGGGTATGCTCTTGAATTCGCAACAATACCCCTTCACCATTTTTCCGAGTTGTCGCCTGACCAATATAGGTCACATCTTTCTGTTTATCTTCATCTCGACCAAATAAGAAATAAATACCACTTTGTTTCATTTCATCACGCGACTTCAAATCTCCCAACTGAATACGAGGTATTTTGTAAATCACTCCCGTCCAATTTGACAAAGTACATTTGATTTTTCCAGTCACTTCACCATCCATGAGAAACATATTGATATTTTTGCTACGCTTCGCCATTTATCGAACTTCCTCCAAATAATCTCTCACTCTATTCTGCAACTGAGGTACAACTTGACTGGAACTAAGAAATTCCTCAACATTCATGAGCTGATAGCCCTGTCCTTCATCTCCAAATACGATACTGTCAAACTGGTTCTGTGTTAACTGACCAACTAGAAAAACGGACTGTTTGTCTGTAAAAAGCATACTTGGATAAACCTTACTCCAAAGCAGACAATCCTCAGTCAAATGAATGCCCAGTTCCTCAAAAACTTCACGCTCCACGCACTCAAAAGGACTTTCATCCCCTTCGCGTCCCCCACCGGGCAGTTCCCACATATTGGGCCAGGGAATACTTGCCTTATCATCGCGTAAGATGGTCAAGAGCTTATCCCCACAAAACAAAGCAATCTTACAACCTGTGAAATCAGAAATCTCTATTTCCATATTAGACTCCTTCGGTTAATTCCTTTTCCAGCTCGGCTAACCAGTTTTCATAATAGCGTTTCTCGTCCCTCAACATTCGACTACTATCCATTTTCTGCTTAGCAATCTTCATAGCCTTGTGAGTTTGAACTACATCTTTCCTTACCTTAAATTGATACCAAGATTGAATGACCTGCATATCTGCTGTTTTTATAGATAAAAAGGATTTGACCCCTCGAATACTTGCATATTCTTCCGCTTTCTTATTATCTCCTTCTATCAGAGCAATTTGAAGAAGGTATAATTGAGAAATAGTTTTAGACATTGGATTGTCTGTTTTCTCTAACACAGACTGAAACTGTTGCTTTGCAAGCTCTATATTATCATCCAATATGAATACCAATCCCTGAAGAGTCTGAACACTTTCTGCAAAACTCCCTCTCGCCTCCTCATCAACAGGTATGATAAAGTCTTTTAAATCATATTCTTGAGGAGCTAGCAAGGTCTGGGCAGAATGCCTCAACATCAAGTAGGCGAATTTCGTATTTTCAGGGTATTGTAGCAATTCCCAAATTTTTGCGCCATCGGTGATGCCGACTGGCAAAATGTTATTTAGGAAGAAAGACAAATTAAGAAAAATCCAAGTCCCTGCAAAATACCAGCTTCTTGTCAAAAATCCAAACACTATCGCCAATAATATCAAGCTGAGATGAACCATCAAGCCTCCTGAAAGCATCAGGATGATTCTTTGATCGCTTTCATCCTCTTTTAAACCAATGTATTGAGCACCAACATTTTTCAGAATGGCTGTTCTACTAAGACGAAACTTGCCTGACTTTTTGGTCAAAATAAAATGTCCTAATCCAAAAGCCACCAGCCGATAGCCTGTCAAGTAGCCACAAAAAGCATGTCCCAGCTCATGAAGAATAAAGATTAAATATATACTTAGAAGAGCGAAGGAATAACCAAAAGTAAAGACTAAAACTGCGGAATACCCCAACTCTGCAAATGCGATTGTTCCACAAGCAAAAGCCAGCATAATAAAGACAACAGCTAGCACATAAACCAAATAAATCCCAATTTTCTTCATAACATTTCCAACCAACTCCTAGTATCTCGGATAAGGATAAAACTCTCCCTCTTCCAAACCTACTTTTCCTTCTTCAAAGACTTCTTGGTTCCATTCCATGACAAATTCTTCTGCTTCTGGGTCTTCCAAAAAGTCCATAAGGGCATCTAGCCCAACCTCAGCAGTATCTTTAAGGAAAAGAGCAAAATATGCTAAAAATTCACGAGAAAATCCTTTTTTTGGAAGATAAGGTATGACAGTCAAATAGTCTTCCTCATTGACGGTTGATTTGGCAGGATTGTAGAAAAGAACTGCTTCTTCAAAGAGAATGTCATCTGACGAAACCTCTCCGTCCTCATCCACCATCTCCACACCTGTAGCGTTTTGCGCTTCCAATAGAAAACTCACTTCAACTGCGTGGTTACGCTTGTCCCAACTAATCTCAAAGTCAAAGGGAAAGTTCTTCTCCAACTCTTCCTCTAAAACATCTAAAAATCCATATGTTGCCATTTTGTCCTCTTTCTATGCGACTCTTAAATCGCCCCGATTGCTCGGAAATATGCTAAAATAGATACTACCATCTTACCACAAAATTATTTTATGTCCTAATTATACCATATTACCTCATTTAAACCCTTGGTATTAGTGATTTTCTTAAACGGTTGATTTCCTTATTTTTTCCAAAAACTCAACACAAAAAGCCCTCGAAAGGGCTAGCAAATCTATAGGATCAATAGACAAGTAACCAGCACAATTAGGAGTGCTTTTTTTATTGACTATTCCCACGATGTCACACTTAATCTTAGGCTTGAATTTTCTTATCTGCAATAGCGTCTGTCAAAGTCTGAGAAAAGTTAAGTCCCATTTCTCGTCCCAACTTATCTGCCCATCTTGGTATGGTCAAGGTCTTTTTAATGGGTTCCTGACTTCCTAAATACTCTGATACATCAACAGATACCATAGAAATAAAAGATTTATCAAGGTCATAGGTTGACACGAAATCTTCATCATCTTTAAAAGGATCATTATCAATTAAAGACAAGCTATTGATATCTGATGGCTGGGGCAAGTCTTCATCACTCTCTATCAAATCTGCAACAGTTATGCCTAACCACTCTGAACCCATAGCCAGAGCCTCAGAAATCCCCTCTCCTTGTGTCGCTGAGTATTCAAAATCCGGGAAATGGACAAAATAAGTCGCTTCTGCTCCGTCTGTATCGTCATAATAAAATAAAGCTGGATACGTAACTAACATCTCACTACCTCCATATCAAAAAGCAGGGGCTGAATTTTACAACCCAGCTTGCTTTCTTATCCCTCTTTCAGTGTACTTATTCAGCTCACCATGAGGGATTGTGATAGGTCTTTCTCCTTGCTTCTCCATTTTAATATGGGAACCTTTACCGCCTCTAGTCTTTATCCAACCATGGGCCGTAAGGAGTTTAACCATCTCTTTTTGTGTCATAGGCATAGCGCTTTTACCTCCTGACAACACCATTATAACACGTGCTACACGTATTGTAAAGGAGTGATACTTATTATTCTCTTATACATAAAATCCCCTAGATGTGGTTCTAAGGGAAGCCTTATATAAACGGATAGACAGAACTATCAGAGTTCCTGCTTTTCTCGACCCACTAGAAATGGCGCGATTCAATCTTAACATTACTTCTCCTCTCTTCATTAAAAAATGATTATCACCCAAAATTATATTACGATTTTTATAAAAGACTAGCAAAAACTACTAAATCAATACATTCAGCAGACGAGAAACTTGCATTGTCAGATAAACTGTTTTATCATTTACCATACTTTATTCATTAGTAATATCACTTGATTTGAAGTATAATATTGGAAAGGAAATCAGTAATGAATTTAGAACAATATTTAGGAAAAGAAATTAGGGTTGTTTTTGTTGACGGTCAAATTTTAGAGAGTCATTGTAATAGCTTTACAGGGAAACTTGATACAGAAGATGAACTCTATGATGAAATTAAAATAAGAACAGATAAATATCCATATGTTGGATTTAATGAATCTGAAATCGCATCAATAGAGTTAACTCAAGACGGTATTACAAAATAACAGGAGTTGTTTATCATGAATAAAACTAAAAAAGAAAATTTAATTTTCATTGATGGTTGGGAGCATGTGCATTGCCCTGTATGTGGAACTTTAGTAGAAACTTATGATATTTGCGATGTTTGTCATTGGCAAAATACGGGAGCATTTAATATCGATGGCGGTCCTAATAAAATAACGCTTGCTGAAGCAAAAATGGCTTATAAAAGGAAAAACGACATAAATGAATCACAAAAGACTTGGGTAATTGATGGATATTTATGGCTACATTGCCCTGTTTGCGGAACTGAAGTTATGGACTATGATATCTGTGACGTCTGTCGTTGGCAAAATACGGGTATTATAAATATTGACGGTGGCCCTAACAAGATGACTCTCGCAGAAGCCAAAGAAGCTTACGCAAGGAGAAAAATCGTAAAAATTCTAGAATTTGATACAGTGTTGTTAAAAAACGGTCAAACGGCGACAATTGTCGAAAAGTTAAGTGAAGATACTTTTATTGCTGACATAGGAGATTCCCCGAAAGACTGGGATACCATAACAATTACAATCAATGATATTGAAAAAGTAGTGTATTGAAATAGCTAATATATTTGTATAGTGTTGGGAGTAACCTTAAATGAATAAGACTGGAAAAGAGAATTTAATCATTATTAACGGTAGCAAATATGTCCATTGTCCAGTATGTGGGACTGTTACAGCAGTGTATGACATCTTGACGTCTGTCAGTGGCAAAATACAGGAGAAACTAATATAGATGGCGGCCCTAATGAAATGACACTTGCAGAAGCCAAAGAAGCTTACGCAAAAGGGAATTCCAATAATATAAAATATATAGCTACTATTTCACTTTTCAACCATGTTTATAATTTCTTTTAAGCTTGGTTTGGTTTTTCTAATTCTATCCCATGACCTCATTTTTAAAAAAATCCCTAAATAGATGCCATTTATCTTTGGTAATTCGTTAGAAAGATTGTATTTCTCTCTAATCTCATCTTTATGACTTTCTACAAATTTGCTACGAGGTAAGCAATAAAAAATACCTTCCCCAAAATAACTTAAATCTTCATCAGATAGTTCAATAAGCTCTTCAGGTTTTACAAAAATCGCTCTATTCACTCTATCTTTGCCACTGGCAAAGGCTTTCTCCACAAACCTTTTATCTAGTCCCATCTTTATTTAACTCTCTCAAATTGTTTTAGTTCCAGAACAGTCAGTTCTTTAAATTCTTTTCCTGTTTCGTTTAAATATTTGTTAATTTTTCCAAGATTGTATTTCATAGGTGCTGATTTCACTCCATTTGGTAAACCAACTAGTCCGTCAAGTTCCATAAATGACTTATTTTCAAGTAGCTTTGAATTTGAAGTATTCATCTAGTTCCATTTTCTCCTTTTCAAATATTGCTATCTAAATTTATATCTACTATGTACTTTACCAAGAAAACTTCCTAACTTGGTAATTCCATTATTTCCACTACTTATCACCTCTCTTTTCATTATAGTTCATGCAATAACATTTAGCAATATTATTTCTCAAGTCAGCACTTCCACTTCTTTAGGCTCAACTATCCTATTTTGAGTTTTAAGGGAAATCCATTATCTCATGCTGATGCCTCTCCTCATTAAATTAAATAGTCAAAAAGATTCTATCTCACACCCTGAATATTACAAAACCATTGAAATATCACAACTAATAGGCTAGAATGGACATAGTAAGATATATTAGATGAGTCATTCTACTCAAAAAATATGACACTAAAATCCACGTTAGAAAGGACTGCTATGCCAGACAATCTCGCGCTTCGCATGCGCCCTAAAACCATTGACCAGGTCATCGGTCAGGAGCATCTGGTTGGACAAGGAAAAATCATCCGCCGCATGGTGGAAGCCAACCGCCTGTCCTCCATGATTCTTTATGGACCTCCGGGAATCGGCAAGACCAGCATTGCATCAGCCATCGCTGGGACTACTAAGTATGCCTTTCGAACTTTCAATGCGACAGTTGATAGTAAAAAGCGACTGCAAGAAATCGCTGAAGAAGCTAAATTTTCAGGTGGTCTCGTCCTATTACTAGACGAGATTCATAGACTAGATAAAACCAAGCAAGATTTCCTCTTGCCTCTTTTGGAAAGTGGACTAGTCATCATGATTGGGGCTACAACTGAAAATCCTTTCTTTTCTGTCACTCCTGCCATTCGCAGTCGCGTTCAAATTTTTGAGTTGGAACCTCTGTCTAACCAAGAAGTCAAAGAGGCTCTACAGATAGCTCTAAGTAACCCTGAGCGTGGTTTTGATTTTCCAGTAGAACTAGATGAGGATGCGCTGGACTTCATCGCAACCTCTACAAACGGAGACCTGCGCTCTGCCTTTAACTCACTGGATTTGGCTGTTCTTTCTACCCCTGAGAATGATAAGGGCATTCGCCATATCACTCTAGACATCATGGAAAATAGTCTTCAGAGAAGCTACATCACTATGGACAAGGATGGAGACGGTCACTATGATGTTCTATCTGCCCTGCAAAAGTCTATCCGTGGCTCAGATGTTGATGCCAGTCTTCACTATGCTGCCCGCTTGATTGAGGCTGGGGATCTGCCAAGTCTCGCTCGTCGCTTGACCGTTATCGCCTATGAAGATATCGGTTTGGCCAACCCTGAAGCCCAGATTCATACCGTGACTGCTCTGGATGCTGCCCAGAAGATTGGGTTCCCAGAAGCCCGCATTCTCATTGCCAATGTCGTGATTGATTTGGCCCTTTCTCCAAAATCCAACTCAGCCTATGTAGCTATGGATAAGGCACTTGCTGACCTCAAAACATCAGGGCACTTGCCTATTCCGCGACACCTGCGTGATGGACACTACAGCGGAAGCAAGGAACTAGGGAATGCCCAAGACTATCTCTATCCACACAACTATCCTGGAAATTGGGTCAAGCAAGACTATCTGCCAGAAAAAATCCGCAATCATCACTATTTCCAAGCAGAAGATACTGGTAAATATGAACGGGCTTTGGCTCAAAGAAAGGAAGCTATCGACCGTTTGCGAAAAATCTGAAATCCTTTTCAAAAAATTGCACTTTCCTCTTGATTTTTTTTGAAAAAGTGGTATCATATAAACATAGAAACGCTGTGGTGTACGACTTCACACTTAAGTGTTGACCGACTATTTTTTGTATTATTAGGGAAACAAAAGTCTTCTAACAGCATGTAGGCCGTCTCACACGGAAACAGCTTCAGTTAGAGCGAGTTGCCCACCTGCTTAATTGCGCGGGTTCAATACAAACCGTGAAGTTTCGGCACCAATACAGCTTTTTTCTTTGCCTCCTTAGCTCAGCTGGCAGAGCAGCGGACTCTTAATCCGTGGGTCACAGGTTCGATCCCTGTAGGGGGCATCTAAATACAACAGGAAAAGCCTTGATAACCAAGGCTTTTTTGCTTATCTATAACTGATTTGCCTCATCATTTGCCCCACTTTTAAATCTATCTTTTCTTTTTGAACCAAATTACATCTTAACAAATAGTGTAAAGCCAGTTACTTTTGCTTTGATGCCATACAATATTTTCATGTAGAGAAGACAAATTTTATCTTCTCTTTTTATTTTCAAAATAATAAAAACTGATTTTCTTTTCATGAATCAGACTGAAACTTCCAAATTTTCCATTTTGTTTATTGACATTTCCTCTAAAAAGGTGTATAATATTTTTATTATCAAACTATACTATACTATACTATACTATATAGGGGGTATTGAAATGAAATTTTCTAATCGTTTACTGCTATTCCTTGCAGGAGTTGTTTTTGTCCTTTTAGGACTTTTCCTATTTACAAACCCAGTAGCTAATCTTGTTGTTTACAGCTGGTGGATTGCATTTGGTTTACTGGTTTCTTCTATAGCAGCTATTTTAGGCTATTTCTCTGTACCAAAAGAGCTTCGCTCACCAGCTCATCTTTTCCAAGGGATTGTTAATCTTCTCTTAGCTCTTTACCTCGTTGCCTATGGCTTTGTGACGCTGCCAGTTGTCATTCCAACTATTTTAGGAATTTGGTTAATTGTAGAAGCCATTATAGCTTTCTTTAAAGGCAATCGTCTGGGATTGATTTTCCCTATTATTGGCAACCATATCATGTGGGTAGCCTTGCTTGCATTTTTACTAGGTCTAGTGATTTTGTTCAATCCAGTAGCTACAAGTGTCTTTGTCGTTTATGTCGTTGCCTTTGCATTTTTAATTGTTGGTTTCACCTATATCCTTGATGCCTTTCGTAAATAATCTAGCTGCCATTTTGGGCATATTAAAATAGCTGGGAAGTTACATTCTCAGCTTTTTCTGTTGCCTCCTTAGCTCAGTTGGTAGAGCAGTAGACTCTTAAGCTATGGGGCGCAGGTTCGAGCCCTGCAGGGGGCACATCTAAATCAACAGAAATAAGCCTTGAAACCAAGGCTTTTTTTAACGTCTAATAGCTTTTTGTAGAAAAGTATTTAAAAATAAAAGAGAAGAGAATCTCTCACTCTCTTCTCAGTATATCTTATTAAATTTAGTTTTTCTTAATCTACCTGATTTTCCTTTGCAACGACAAATTCTTTAACCAGTCGATAGATAACAGCAAATACGGGGGTAAAGAATATCATTCCAAGTAGTCCGAAAAGATTCCCTCCGATACTAGCTGCTGCAAGTGTGAAAAGAGCTGGCAAACCAATAGACTGACCTACAACTTTTGGATAAATAAGGTTTCCTTCAATCAGCTGTATAACTTGATATAGAAGAAGAGAAAGTAAGGCTTGAGTAGGACTCACTGTGAAGATAAAAATCGCTCCCACAACACAAGCAATCATAGGCCCTACATAAGGAATGAACGATAGCACTCCTGCAAAGATACCTGTCATTACTCCATAGGGTATCCCAAACACGCTGTAACCAACCGCTATCATAACTCCTATGATAACTGCTTCAATCAGCTGACTCATCAAAAATTGGTCATAAGTCTCTAGTGCTACTTGTCCAATGTAAGTCAACTTTATCACCACCTTCTCTGGAAGAAAAACTTTTAGAAGTCGACTCGTCATCGCTGCCAAATGTTCCTTACTGGATAAAAATAAAAAGGTGAAGACTATAATCAAAAAGGCATTCATCAAACTTGAAAAAATATTGCCGATATTACTAGTCAGACCTGATAAAAAACCTATCAAAGCTTGGCTAATAGAACTAGATTGTCCCTGTATGCCTGATACGATAGTTGACAACATGTCTTTGGTTACAAATTCCGAGCTGCCTAGCAATTTCCCAAGTTGAGTAAGGACTGTTGAAAGGACTGTTCCCAGCTGACTAATAGTCTGAGCTAGGGTTGGCAGCACCAAAACCAAAAGAGCAATCACGATTAAGATAAGAGCTAGGAAAACAAGTACCATGGCAATCGGACGACGCAACTCTGCCTTTACCTTCAATTTAACTAAGTACTGTTCAATTTTTTTCATAGGAACATTAAGCACAAAAGCAATAACAGCACCATAAATCAAGGTAGAAGTTACTTCAAAGAGAGATACTGCCCCTGATATAAAGCTTGATGCATTCAGAATTACAAGAGTAACCAGCCCTATAAAAAGGATTAACGGGGTGTATTTTTTTACTAAATTCATAAATTCTCCTTAATAAACATGTTTAGATACGACTATACTATTTGGTTTTTCAAACTCTCGGTCAAGGTAAGCTTGGTAAGTTCCTGGTGCGATAAATCCTTTGGGTGAGAGGATATCTGTTCCAGCCTGACCGACTATGGTATCTGCCAAGAGCACACAGTTTGTAGATAAGACAAAGTAGGATTTAAACTTAGATTTGATAAATTTATAAAGTTCCCCATCTGTCTCATGTCTGATTTTATAAGCGTAGGTGTAGTCTTCCTTACCATCACCTGTCATGATTTTATCTGCACTTGGCTCCCATGGAATCGTCAGTTGTTTCAATTCAGCCAACTTTTTCTGAACTGCTTTTTCCATTTCAGGCGTCAAATCTATCCCATAACCAAAAAGCGTTTTTTGACTCTCACGTTTACATAGGTCAATGTACTTGTCACGATCACAGAAATATAAGACACCATCTCCTACCATGCCAAATAAGGTCTCAGAAGACGGATCATAGTTGCCATAAGAAATAACACGGCCTTGATAGCAGATATCCACATGACCAATTGCCGAAAACAGAGAGGTCTCAGCTGTATGAACAAAAATTTCAAGCTCCGCTGTCTTACCAGACTTCACCATTCCAAGATGGATATCCTCTCTCTCATCAGCATTTTCCTGCATGAATTTGTTGATTTTTGCTAAAGTTCTTGCAGGGATGAGAGCGGCTAGGACAATAGGTAAGCTAATTCTAATGCGACGTTTGAGATGGTTTTTCCCAATTTCCTCCTCAAACAAGAAACCATCACGGATATTGGACACACCATAAAGGAAAAAATAAGCCCCTAATACAAAGAGTTGAAAGACAGAATTTCCTGTAGAGGACAAAAGACTAGTCCCACCAAGAAAAACTAGTACGAGTCCATCTAGTAAGAGACGAAAACGAGGTCGAATTTTGTTTTTGCGGTAGAGAACATAGGTGACAAGGTTAATACTAGCATGAAAAATCTGATAAACTCCAATCACAAGAGCCAAAATATAAATCGGCACATCCGTCGCAAGATTGGAGCCAAGCAAATATCCCAGCACTAACAATTTAACCAGTGCAACTCCCAAGGTGTCCGTTGACTGACTTTTTTTGAAAATACGTAATACTAAATCTAAGACCGTTGCTATCCAAGCTAAAAACAGAACCAGTCGAATAACCTTTACTGGCAACCAAGTCCCCGTGACCATCAAGATGAGACCTAGCAGAACAAACAAGAACCCCTGAGCAAGTAATTTCTTACCTGTCAGACCTAAAGATAGAATTTTCGCCATATAAAAACCTTTCAACAATAAAAATTAAACACTCCGATTAAACTGACTAGTAAATAGCCAACACTACAAACAGCCTGTGCCAGCAACATATGGTGACTAGAAATGACTGTAGTAATGTCACCATCTTGTCTTATGCACTTCTAAAATTTGTTATATTGATTAGAAACCAGAGCTTATAAAAACTAGCTAAACTCGAGAGATAGACACAATTGCGACGAAAAAATGTATAACCAATTCAACTTGTTAAGGTAAGAAAGCATTATTTCCAATCTATTAATTATTCATCTATTACCTATTATGACACAATATTCCCTATAGTTCAACTTTTTACTTGTTTTTATATTACACGGACTAAAAAGTTTTCAACAGTTGATTGCATTTGTTTTAATAAGTTTTAACCTTTCTTGGTTAGATAAAAAAAGAATCATACAGTTTAGAATCTGTATGGTTTTTGCCCCACTTTTGTCCCATTTTTAAATCATGACATTGAAAATACCTAAAATCACTTATATTTCAATATTTTTAATTGCTCTCAATATGAAAGTCCTTTCCAAATCCCTGTAGGGGGCATCTAAATCAACAGGAAAAGCCTTATAATATAGGGCTTTTTTGTGTAGTCTTAGCACTAAAAACGATAGAAAAAGTGGCCCTTCTGTACTGACCCCAAAAGTTGGACAGAAAAAATCTAACTTGGGGTGCAGTTCATTCGCGCCACATGAAGTTATTTAAGCATCTCCTTTTCTTTTATTGCTATTTTCTGTTATAATAAATTGTACTTCTAAAATAGAAAGGTCTTAAGATGACAACTCTTATTAAACATAAACGTGTAGAATTTTCAGAACTTTTTTATGACCTAGTTTTTGTTTTTGCAATTTCAAAAGTAACTACTTTAATTGAGCATCTTCATAACGGTATTTTGACTTGGAATTCTTTCCTTGATTTTTTTCATTGCTACTTTGTTTCTCATCGATTCCTGGATGATTCAAACCGATTATACCAATCGCTATGGAAAGAACTCTTTATTTAACATAGTAATCATGTTTATCAAAATGGGAATTTTACTCTTTATAGCCAATATGATTGGACCTGATTGGCAACAATATTTTCATTATCTCTGTTGGGCTATTGGTACATTAACCCTTACCTTATTTTTTCAATATTTGGTTGAATTTTTTAGAAAATCAACCGATGATGCTAATCGGGAAAGTATCAAAGGTTTTCTATGGATAACAGGTCTAGGAAGTTTAGGATTCTATCTAGCAGCTCTTCTTCCTATTTACCTTAGAGTCTATATCTTATTTGCTAGTATTCTGCTAACATTTATTATGCCAAGTATCTTGCTTAATAAAGATAAGCATTACCAGGTAAATCTCCCCCATTTAATCGAGCGTATCTCCCTTCTTGTCATTATTATGTTTGGAGAGATGATTACGGAGCTAGCTAACTTCTTTACAATCGAGAATTTCTCGATTTATTCGGTTCTTTATTTCATTATTATGATTTCTCTGTTCTTGTTTTATTTTGGTCAATTCGACCATGCTATTGATGAAAAATCTAATCAAAAGGGACTATTTCTAATTTACAGTCACTATCCTATTTTCATTGGACTTATGATGATGACTGTATCGATGAGTTTTCTTCAGAATCCTGAAGCTAATCGTCTCTTTGCAACCAGCTTCTCTTATATCGGATTTGGCCTCTTTCAAGCTGCTGTCCTAGTAAATGGGCCCTATAACAAACACTATCTTCGCTATTCGAAAAGTTACTACTGTGTCCAAGCGACACTCTATCTGGCTGCCTTGATTCTCTCTTTAATCTTTGCTTCTAATCCTATAATAGTAGTGAGTATAACAACCATTTTAGCTCTAGCTATAGCCATTCATTTTATTTATTTTTATATGACACAGAATAAAAAATATTCCAAATCTAACTGGGAGTTATTTTAATGAGTTTATAAGATTAAAAAGCTTTGGGAACCAAGGCTTTTTGCTTTCTATCTAAACTTTTTCATAACGTATTTTCGTACAGGTGCTTCAATGGTTTTAACGATTTCAAATCCTTCTTTTTGATAAAGATGCTTGGCTGCCTGATTTGCCTCGAAGACATTTAGAGAAATACTATCTATGTCTCCATTTTCAAAGACCAAACTAACAAATTTCCTTAAAGCCTGCCTACCTAAGCCTTGTCCCTGTTTCTGGGGATTGATAAAAAAGCGTCCAATATGAAGATTGCTGTCTTCTTGCCTGATTTTCTGGATAACCCCCACAAACTCTTGTCCTTCAAAGATTGAAAAGATTCCTTCCAACTCTTGCAAGACTTGAAGGGTCAGTGGAAAAGGAATCTTTGGTCCCATCCATTGTTCCTGAAAATCTTTCCCCAGGGAGTTGGACCATTGGCATACGAGCTGAGCATTTTCTGTGCTCACATTTTCTTCAAAACGAATTGTCATCTCGACCTCACTATCTTGTCTATGTTTCTCCATTATACTACTTCTCCTATTTTTTACGAATAGATAAGTATGATTGATTTTTATTTTTTTCTTGTCGGGAGCATTCTCGCTTCCTTTCTTGGTTTGGTCATTGACCGTTTTCCAGAGCAATCCATTATCCTACCAGCTAGCCACTGCGATGCCTGTCAGACTCGCTTGCATCCCTTAGATTTGATTCCGATTCTCTCGCAGGTCTTCAATCGCTTTCGCTGTCGCTACTGCAAGGCTCCTTATCCAGTCTGGTATGCCCTTCTTGAACTAGGTTTAGGTCTCCTTTTTCTGGTTTGGTCTTGGGGATTTCTTTCCTTGGGGCAAGTCATCCTAATCACTGCTGGTTTGACTCTGGGCATCTACGACTTCCGTCATCAGGAATATCCCTTACTAGTCTGGCTGACTTTTCACCTAATCCTCATGGCTTTCTCTGGCTGGAATCTAGTCATGGTCCTCTTCCTTGTCCTTGGAATTGTGGCTCATTTTATCGATATTCGCATGGGCGCAGGTGATTTTCTCTTTTTGGCTTCTTGTGCTCTCGTCTTTAGCGTAACGGAGTTACTGATCTTGATTCAGTTTGCTTCTGCAACAGGAATTCTAGCCTTTCTCCTGAAAAAGAAAAAGGAAAGACTTCCTTTTGTTCCTTTCCTCTTACTTGCTGCTTGCATGATTATTTTTGGTAAGCTACTGCTTGTTTGATAAAGTCCTCAATCGGCTCTCCTTGATGGAGAGCTTTTACGATTTTTGAACCGACGATAACGCCATCTGACACCGCATTGAAGCGTTCTACATCGGCTTGACTAGATACGCCAAATCCTGTCAAGACTGGGATATCGGCCACTTGGTGCAATTGTGCCAAGTGCTTATCCAAGTCTGCACGGTAATTGCCTGATTTCCCTGTCACCCCATTGATAGCAACCGCATAGACAAATCCTTCTGCCCCTTCAATCAACTCTTTCTGACGCTCAATTCCTGTCGTCAAACTAACTAGAGGAATCAAGGCCATATCTGTGTCTGCCAAAAATGGTTCTACAAAGTTGGCATGCTCATGAGGCAGGTCTGGGATAATCAAGCCCTTAACCGCTGTATCTTCCAAATCTTTGACAAAGTTCTCCACACCGTACTGAAAGAGGGGGTTGAAGTAGGTCATGATGACCAGCGGAACCTCTGTTTGAATAGTTTTCAAGGTTTCAACCAAAGCCTGGGTAGAGGTCCCGTGGGCTAAACTGCGCAAGCCAGCTTCTTCGATAACAGGTCCATCTGCAACAGGGTCTGAAAAGGGAATGCCCACTTCAATGGCAGAGACACCCAAATCTTCTAAAAAGTGGATTGTTTCAGCTAGACCATCCAAACCTTTCTCATGGTCTCCAGCCATGATATAGGGAACAAAAATTCCTTTTCCAGCTGCTTTTATAGCGTTTAATTTTTCTGTTAGTGTCTTAGGCATGAGCTTCTCCCTTCTTTGCTGCATCTGCTTCCAAGCGGTCCTTGACTTGAACCACATCCTTGTCCCCACGACCTGATAGACAGACAATCATGGACTTGTCTGGTCCAAGTTCTTTGGCCAATTTCACTGCAAAGGCGATAGCATGGCTAGATTCTAAGGCTGGGATAATCCCTTCCACACGAGACAAGAGCTGGAATCCTTCCAAGGCTTCTTCGTCTGTCACAGGAACATAGCTTGCACGTTTAATATCGTGGTAGTGAGAATGTTCTGGACCGATACCAGGATAGTCCAAACCTGCTGAGATAGAGAAGGCTTCAAGAATTTGACCATGGGCATCTTGGAGAACATCCATGAGAGAACCGTGAAGGACACCCGGACGACCCTTGGTCAAGGTAGCTGCGTGGTGCTCTGTATCCACACCTAGTCCTGCCGCTTCGGCCCCATACATGGCTACAGACTCATCTTCTACAAAGGGATGGAAGAGCCCAATGGCGTTAGAACCACCACCAACACAGGCTACTAGGGCATCTGGTAAATCTTGACCTGTCAAGTCACGGTACTGTTGTTTAGCTTCTCGACCGATGACACTTTGGAAGTCACGAACAATTTCTGGGAAAGGATGAGGTCCCAAGGCAGAACCAAGGATATAGTGGGTATCATCGATATTCGCTACCCATGAACGTAGGGCTGCATTGACCGCATCCTTGAGCACGCGCGAACCGTCTGTCACTGCCTCAACCTTGGCTCCCAAAAGCTCCATACGGAAGACATTAAGGGCTTGGCGTTTGACATCCTCCTCACCCATGTAGATGGTACATTCCATGTTAAAGAGGGCTGCAGCAGTTGCAGTTGCCACACCGTGCTGACCAGCACCTGTTTCAGCGATAATTTTCTTTTTACCCATGCGTTTAGCCAGAAGAACTTGTCCCAAGGCATTGTTAATCTTGTGGGCCCCTGTATGGTTAAGGTCTTCACGTTTAAGATAAATCTTGGCTCCGCCGATATGCTGAGTCAAATTTTTTGCGTAGTAAAGGGGAGTTTCACGCCCCACATACTGGCGCAAGAGTTGGTTTAATTCCTCTTGGAAACTTGGGTCTGCCTGACTTTCACGGTAAGCCTTCTCCAACTCCAAAACTGCTGTCATCAATGTTTCTGGGACAAAACGTCCGCCGAATTTTCCGTAAAATCCATCTTTATTTGGTTCTTGATATGCCATTCTTTACCCTCTCTATAAATCTTCTAATCTTTTCATGATCTTTTTGTCCGTCTGTCTCCACTCCGCTCGATACATCTACTGCATAGGGAGTAAAGTGTTGAATTGCTTTTACTACATTGTCTTCATTAAGCCCACCTGCGATAAAGAAGGGCTGAGCTAGTCCTGTCGTATCCAGTTGACCCCAGTCAAAGGTCTGGCCACTCCCTGCCACAGGGGCATCAAAGAGTAGATAGTCTGCCTGAGAATTGGGCACATGACCCTCTCCATCCACCTGCACAGCCTGAATACTGGCACAAGGCAAATTCTCAAACAAATCATCCGCCACCTGACTGTGAACTTGAACCAAGTCCAAGCCAACTTTTTCAATCGCTTCTAGCAGTTCTGCCCGACTTGGTGAAACAAATACACCAACTTTTTTTACGTCTGACGGAATAATCTTTGCCAGCTCAGCAGCCTGATCCAAGGTCACCTGTCTTTTACTAGGTGCGAAGACAAAGCCGATGTAGTCCGCTCCTGCTGAAACGGCTGTTTCCACCGCTTCCTCGGTCGATAATCCGCAAATTTTAACCTTTGTCAATCTGCAACTCCTTGATTCTCTGGGCTACATCTTCTGCCTGCATAAGAGCTGTCCCTACCAAAATTCCGTTAAAGTATGGTGCTACTCGTTCCGCATCCTGCCCTGTGAAAATAGCAGATTCAGAAATGTATAAGCAATCATCTTTGAAATATTTAGCCAAATCTACACTGGTCTGCAAGTCAACTTCAAAGGTGGTCAAGTTGCGGTTATTGACCCCGATAATCTGGGCACCAAGGCGGTGTGCTACCTCTAGTTCAGCTAGATTGTGAGTTTCCACCAAGACTTCCAGACCAAGCTCTGTCGCGTAGTCATAGAGTTCCTTGACACGTTCTTCTGACAAGGCAGCGACAATGAGTAAGATAACTGTCGCACCAGCATTGCGAGCACGGATGATTTGCTTTTCATCGATGATAAAGTCCTTGTTGAGCGTCGGAATCTCTACCTGACTGGAAATCTCCCGCAGATAATCCAAATGCCCTTTAAAGAAAACCTCATCTGTCAGAACAGAAATCATCACTGCGCCGTTTTCTTCATAAGTCTGAGCCTGTTGCACAATATCCACATCTAGATTGATATCTCCCAGACTAGGGCTAGCCTTCTTGACTTCTGCGATTACCTGTAAACGGTCTTGATGTTGTTTTAGATAGTCAGCTAAACGATAGGTCTGGCGCAGGGGCTGGATTTCCTCCAGCTCCATCTGCTCAACCTCACGCGCCTTTTGCTCCAAGATTCGTGCTAAAAATTCCTGACTCATTTTTGGTACTCCTGTAACAGTCTGAGTTTTTCAAGAGCCTTGCCACTAGCAATGACTTGACGAGCTAAGGCAACTCCATCCTTGATATTATCTACCTTACCATTAGCATAGAAACCAAGACCAGCATTTAAAACTGTCGTTTCCAAGAATGGACTTGGTTCATTTTTAAGAACGCTGAGCAAAATTTCTGCATTTTCCTGAGCATTGCCACCACGGATATCTTCGATAGCGTAGCGCTCCATCCCCAAATCCTCTGGAGTAAAGCTTGACAAGGTGATTTCGCCATTCTCAAGAAGTGCAATCTTGGTTGTTCCATTCAAACCAGCTTCATCCAATCCTTCTGGCCCAGCAACCACGATGGCACGTTTACGACCCATGTTTTTCAAAACCTGAGCTGTACTTTCTAGAAGTTCTGGACGACTAATTCCAAGAAGCTGTGTTTCCAAAGCCATTGGGTGAATCAGTGGACCAGTCAAGTTCATGATCGTTGGAATTCCCAATTCCAAACGAGCTGGCATGATGTATTTCATTGCTGGGTGCATATTTTTAGCAAAGAGAAAGACGATGCCAGTTTTATCAAAGACCTTACCTAGTTCAGCTGGTTTGAGGTCTAGGTTGATGCCCAAGGCTTCTAGGACATCTGCAGAACCAGATTTAGAAGAAATCGAGCGGTTACCGTGCTTTGCCATATGAACACCGCCACCAGCCAAGACAAAGGCTGCAGTTGTGGAAATATTAAAACTAAAAGACTTGTCCCCACCTGTACCACAGTTGTCCATAGCATCATGAATTACAGTTGGAATATGTTGGGCATGCCCTCTCATGACTTGAGCAATGGCTGTGCGTTCTTCAGGTGTTTCCCCCTTCATCTTAAGAGCTAAGAGGAGAGAAGCAATCTGCGCCTCCGTTACACGCCCAGTTACGATACGCTCAATGACATCCGTCATTTCCACACCTGATAAATTTTCAAATTTTGCTAGTTTTTCAATAATCTCTTTCATCCTAGTTTCCTCACTTTACAACCTTCTCGATAAAATTCCGAATAGAAGACAATCCATCTGGCGTTCCAATGCTCTCTGGATGGTACTGGAAGCCATAAATCGGTAGGTTTTTATGTTGAATTCCCATGATGGCTTGGTCATCAGTCGAACGAGCTGTCACTTCAAAGTCTTCTGGCATTTCTTCAATCAAAATACTGTGATAACGCATGACCGCACGGCCATCCTCGATACCTTTATACAAAACAGATGGCGCTTCAAAGCTGATATTGCTCTGTTTCCCATGCATGACTTTTGGAGCCAAACCTAACTTACCACCAAAGACTTCTGCGATAGCTTGGTGGCCCAAACAAATCCCTAAAATCGGCTTCTTGCCAGAAAAATCACGAATCATGTCTTCCATCTTTCCAGCATCAACTGGCCAACCAGGACCAGGAGAAAAGACCAGACCATCTGCTTTTTCAGCTTCTTCATACAGCTTGGGATCATCATTTCTCAAAACCTGAACTTCTGCAAAATTCCCAATGTATTGGGCCAAGTTATAGGTAAAAGAATCATAGTTGTCAATCAATAAAATCATGGTCTTAGTTCTCCAATTCTAGTCATAGATTTTGCTTTGTTAATGGTTTCTTGGTATTCGTTTTGGGCGATGGAGTCATAGACAATCCCTGCCCCAGCCTGCACATAGGCTGTTTGATTTTTGAGAATCATCGTTCGGATGGCAATGGCAAAGTCCATATCACCCGTCGCAGACAAGTAGCCGATTGCTCCTGCGTATACGCCCCGTTTTTCCGTTTCCAGTTCATAGATGCGTCTCATCGCTCGAATTTTTGGTGCTCCAGAAACAGTTCCAGCAGGAAGTGTTGCTTTCAAGGCATCCATAGCAGTGAGTTCTGGAAGCAAACGTCCCTTGACCACACTGGTCAAATGCATAACATAACGGAAGAGCTCCACTTCCATATACTTGGTGACTTGGACACTGGCCGTTTCAGAGATGCGGCCAATATCATTACGACCCAAGTCTACTAACATCCGATGCTCTGCTGTTTCCTTCTCATCCGAAAGCAGGTCTGTCGCCAAAGCCTTGTCTTCTTCATCCGTAGCTCCTCTTGGTCGTGTCCCCGCAATCGGATTGGTTGTTACAACGCCATTTTTGACAGAAACCAAACTTTCAGGACTAGCACCGATGATTTGATAATCCCCAAAATCATAGAAATAGAGGTAATTAGATGGGTTGGTCACGCGGAGATTTCTGTAGAAGTCAAATGGATTTCCAGTAACCTCTGCTGAGAAACGCTGACTGAGTACGCATTGGAACATATCTCCATTACGAATCAAGTCACGAGCTGTTTCCACCATTTCCTCAAACTTCTGAGGGGCAATATGGGGTTTGAAGTCAAGTGGTGATAAATCCAAATCTTCAAATTCATTTGGAGCAGGGATGCGTAATTCCTCAAGCACTTGATTCAAGGCTTTTTCCAAGTCTTCTTGACTACGCTCGCTGTAAAGAGCATCCTCGATGACATGGATTTTTTCCTTCTTGTGGTCAAAGACCATATAGCTCTCATAGACAAAGAAATGCATGTCTGGCGTTCCAATGGTATCCTCAGGAATTTGACCAATTTCTTCATAGAGCGAAATCATATCGTAACCGACAAAGCCAATAGCTCCCCCACCAAAAGGTAGATCTGAATGGTGCTGGTTCTTATGAGTCACTTCATAAAGGAAATCCAAAGGATCCCGATCAATCACTTGACCATTTTGATAGAGGACTCCATTTTCAAACTTAATCTCAAAAACTGGATTATAGGCTAGGATAGAAAAACGAGCTGTTTCCTTGTCTCTCGGAATACTCTCTAAGATAACCTTGTGTTGCCCCTTTAGGCGCATATAAGCCAAGATTGGTGATAAGACATCTCCATGAATGATTCGTTCCATTGTAATTTCCCTTTCAGTTTCTTATTTTTAATTTTTTGTCTTTTTTCTATTTCCCTTAAATAGTGCGGACGGGAGGTAAAATTATCCAGTGGATGATTTTAGAGATCCATGAAATGAAAGACCTAATTTTTGAGCTCCTCGCTCATTCATTTCTAGGCTCAGGCTAAAATAGTTCCCCGAACTATTTTACTCTCAAAAATTCCGTTCTAGAGAAGCATCTTTGCTTCTCTAGAATACCACTATGGCGGGAAATATCTTTTAAAAGCTCACTTCGTTCGCAAATTTTTTGTAGCAATCTATTTAATAATGAACAATAATCTAAAACTAAACAGCTGAACCTATAATAGACATATAAAAATCCCCACGCAAAATAACTTGCGTGAGGACGAAATTCGCGGTGCCACCTCAATTATAGGATTTCTCCTATCTCTCATTCCTGTCTCAGATACCTCCTGTAACAGGCTGTGCGATAAAGGGCACTCCCTTGAGAATTATGTTTTCTTCTCTCGTTTCAGATGGACCCAACTTTACAGCTTTCTCTGCTTGTTTCCAGCAACCACAAGCTCTCTGTGAGAGAAAGGACTGTAATTTTTCCATCTTTTATTTTTTAGCTTCTAGGTAGTCCGCAATTGCAGCTACGTCCTTGTCTCCACGACCAGAGACATTGATGATGATAATGTCGTCTTTACTTAGTTTCGGTGCACGTTTAACTGCTTCTGCGATAGCGTGCGAACTTTCAATCGCTGGGATAATTCCTTCAGTCTTGCTTAGAAGGAGCAAGGCTTGTACAGCTTCTTCGTCTGTCGCTGCCACATATTCCACGCGACCTGAATCTTTAAAGTAGGCGTGTTCTGGACCAACCCCTGGATAGTCCAAACCAGCTGAGATAGAGTAAACCGGAGCCAGCTCTCCATCTTCCTTAAAGACTGCATAGGTTTTCATGCCGTCGACAATTCCGATACTACCTTTTGTCATAGTAGCTGCGTGCTTGTCTGTATCAAGTCCATGACCAGCAGCTTCGACTCCAACCAATTTGACTTCTTCATCAGCCACATACTGTGAAAAAGCACCGATAGCATTGGAACCACCACCTACACAGGCAATAACGTAATCTGGCAAGCGTCCTTCTTTTTCTAAGATTTGACGGCGAGATTCTTCACTGATGATCTTTTGGAATTCATGAACAATTGTAGGATAAGGATGAGGGCCCACAGCAGATCCCAAAACATAGAAGGCTTCAAGGTCATTCATCCATGCTCCAAAGGCTGCATCTACCGCATCCTTGAGAGTTCGTGTCCCAGTTTCAACTGCGTGAACAGTTGCTCCCATCATCTCCATCCGGAAGACATTGAGACGTTGACGCTCCACATCCTCTGCCCCCATGTAGACATCACAGGCCATACCAAACTTGGCTGCAGCCGCTGCTGTCGCAACACCATGTTGACCAGCTCCTGTTTCTGCGATTACTCGTTTTTTGCCCATACGTTTGGCAAGAAGGATTTGCCCTAAAACGTTGTTGAGCTTGTGAGAACCAAGGTGGTTAAGGTCTTCGCGCTTGAGATAAATCTTAGCGCCACCTAGGTGGTCTGTCAAACTTTCCGCAAAATAGAGTGGTGTTTCGCGACCGGAATAGTCCTTTAAGTAATGACGAAATTCTGCCAAAAACTCTGGATCATCCTTGTACTTGTCAAATGTCACTTCCAACTCATCCAACAAAGCCTGAATCGGCTCCGGTACAAAACTTCCACCAAATTGTCCAAAATAACCTTTAGTTGTCATAAAAATTTCCTCTTTCTGTATTGATTTCAAGATATGAAAAAAGCCCACACACAGAATTAAATTCCGTGTGAGGGCGTTGGTAACGCGGTGCCACCTCAATTATAAAGGGACTATCCCTTTACATCTCTGCCTTGTCTAACAACAAGTTGCACTGTAAGGTGTGCGCACCGAATTTTCATTGTTTCAAATTCATTTTTAAAATCAGCCCACTTTCACTACTTTCAACCACCTGTTCACAATCACCACAGGCTCCCTGAAGATCAAAAATAGTTACTTTTCTGATTTGTTGAACTTATTTTAATACTTTGTTTTTTCTTTGTCAAGACTTTTTTACGATTTTTTTGAAAGATGTGTGATTCGAATGTGATAATGTCTTTAGTAAATCGAACGTGAAAATGTCCCACTTGTTGGAAATTGGATCCAACTCAATAGAAACTGAATAGATGCTAAACAGAACTTACTTTAGAACACTCCATCTTTTCCATTAGGATTTTCAAGAATTAAACAATACTAGAAACTCTGTCTCCTAACAAGTTTAGTAGAAACTTCAACAGATGTGACACTTTCCCCCTTTATAATTGCTAATACCCCTTCAATCATTTCTTGAGCTAATTTAACATAATTAGGAGAAATTGTAGATAAAGCTGGAGTATAATATTGAGAAATTGGAATATTGTCAAATCCGATTATTGAAATATCATCAGGAATGGTAATTTCCTTCTCATAGCAAGAACGAATCAATCCCTGTACTTTTTCATCACCGGATACAAAAATCAAATCAGGATAATTTTGATTAGATAGATGTCTTGTAGCATATGAATAAACAGAATCTATTGTAGTTAGACCATATACTACTTTCAAATCCATTTCATAGTTATTATCATTTAAAAAAGCACGAACCCCTCTCTCTCGATCCATATTAACAAGGGATTCTCCTCCCATAAGTAACCACATACTATTAATGTTTTCTTTTGATACTAATTTCATCATGTCATAAGTGGCCTGAAAATTGTTGTTAGAAACATACACAACATTAGGTGTTCTAGATTCTCCAAAAACTATGAATGGCATTTTATTCTTTTGCAAGTAATTAATCCGAATATCTTCTTTACTTTCATAAAATACTATTACACCATCTATCAAGCTTCCTGTACTCGAGATTATTGAATTACTAATTGTATCTTCTTCACTAAAATATTCAACAATAGCGTTAACACCATACTCTTTACAAGTTTGTAAAACTTTATCTAATAAAGTTTGAAACCAAATTAAAGGAAAAGAGTCGATTTTTTTTACAGAAATCAATATATTTATAGCTTCTTTTTTAGTTAAATTTTTTGCATACGCATTTGGAATATACGACAATTCCTCTATAACTTTTTGAATCGCTTGATAAGTTTCTTCTTTAACATTTACTCCACCATTAATAACTCGTGAAACTGTTTTTGGAGAAAAACCTGATAAACGTGCAATATCATAAATAGTTACCTTTTTCCCATTTATATTTTTCATTTCAGTCCTCCATTACGAACATTCTAATATTACTATACAATATTTAATTTTTTTTAACAAGAGAATTTTGTAAATTATTTAAGATCCACAAATTCACAAAATTAATTTTACAAATATTCTTCCCCTTCAAAAAAGTTTAAATTGCAATTCACACCTTTATTTTTAAGAATGTTTCCAACTTCACGACAAATAAATTCATATGAGAAAAAACTACCATAAAATTGTAGATTAACTTTTTCAGTAAAAATTGTTGGATTTATAAAAATATATAATAGCCTGTCAATGTAACATTCTAACATAGACTTAATTTTTTCTTTAAAAATAACATTTGTTATCAACTCATCAGGAGGTAAATGAAAGGGAAACACCATTTCACAAATATCATAAAAAGAAATAAATTTGTATACTTGTATCAAACAATTATTATCAAAATATTCTATTTTACCTAAATCAAAATAGATTTTAAAATCTTTCATAAAAACCTCTGAGCAAAAATCTACTCAAAAATTAGATGATTAAAACATCTAAAAAACAAAAGGACAAAAACATCTGTCCCTTTGTTTACTAAATTTCAGCTAATTTCTTCGACATAAATAACACCTACAATATTAGCAATTTCTTCCATCAAACGAAGATGTTCAAATCTTCCTGATAGTTCTAGAGTAATAAATGATGCTATTTTTTTTTCTGGAACATCAAAATATTCAATTCTTTCTGAATTAACATCTCCAAATGCAGTTCTAGAATCAGTCATTCTAATGCCATTCTCAGCACAGTATACTAGTACCCGATTATATGCCTCTGTAGATCTAACAACGATATACAATTCGATTATCTTTGAACGACTTTGAAGATATTTTTTTAAAGGTTGGAACATAGTTATAACACTCCAAACAGAAATTGCTCCTAGTACGGCTCCTTCATAAAAACCAACACCTATAGCTAGACCGATTCCAGCTGAAGCCCATATTCCGGCTGCAGTTGTTAAACCAGTTATTTTCTTTTTATCTGTAATAAGTATTGTTCCAGCCCCAAGAAAACCAACACCTGATATAACTTGCGCACCTAAGCGTGTAGGATCTCCTGTACCAAATTTATAAGATACATACTCATTAGTCATCATAATTAAACATGCAGCCAGACAAACAATACTATGTGTACGAATACCTGCTGGTTGAGATTTACTTCCTCTCTCTAAACCAATTACTCCACCAATAACTAATGAAAGTACAATTCTTAATACAATTTCGATATATGATAGTCCTAAGCTTGTTGCCTGCATTATTATTTCCTTTTTCTACTAGCTGGTCTCTGAGTAAAGTATAATACAGAACCAGAAATTATCATTAATACAATAGTATAAACGAACACAAGTGCTTGAGCATTTGAAGTTGCTGTTTCATCACCTGCTGAACGAATAGTTATACCCAGCGGTTGAGCTAATGGATGGTAAAGAAATACAGATAAGTCGAAGTCAGTTAATAAAGAGTTAAAGTTTAAAGCAATAACAGAGAGAACAACCGGTAAAATAAATGGAATGATAACCTTCATCATAGTATAAAAAGGTGAAGCACCCATACTTCTTGCTGCATCTTCCATCTCATCATCAACACTAAATAAAATAGCACGTACCATTCTATAAGAAAATGGGATTTTTACAACTATATATGCAATAAGTAGAATTACCAAACTACCTACCAAAATCTGATTCAAGACAAGAAATTGTGGCTGATTAAAAGTAAATAATAAACTTACTGCTAAAAGTGTACTTGGTAGTAACCAAGGAAGTAGAGCACCATATTCAAATAAGAAATCAAAGCGAGATTTATGTTTTCTGACAACTCGAGCAAATACAACTGCGAGAATTGTTGCTGTTGTCGCAGCGATAATAGAATAAATAAAGCTGACCAAGAATGGAGAGAATGCCGCACTATTACTAAAGAATAAGCGATAATTTTCTAAAGTAAAGTTTGATAATGTTAAGTTACCTGTTTGAATTGCAACTGGATCTGTAAATGAGTATAATACTATAAAAATTAGTGGAAGCATGAAAACTGTGAACAATCCATATGCTACAATGTGAGCAATGATATTCCAAGGCTTAGATGCAATTTTTTGTTTTTTAAGAGGCGCTTTAGTCTTAGAGATAGAAATATAATTTCCACCTTTTTCTATCTTATTCATGATAGTAAGCAAAATTGTAGTTGCAATACCTAAAATAATTGCAAGTAAGGCAGCTAAATCACGAGAATTCCCCATCCCTGCAAATGTAATAATCATTGGATTTATAGTTTGAAATCCTTTACCACCAACAATCATGGGTGCTGCTACTGCAGATAAACCACTAAGAAAAACCATAATAGTAAGTGCAAATAGAGTTGGAATTAAGGTTGGTAACACTACTTTTCGGAAAACAGTAAATGGTTTTGCTCCCATATTTCGTGCAGCCTCAATAGTGTGATAGTCAACGCTTCGAATTGTATTTGTTAAAAACAATGTATGATTAGCAGTTCCTGAAAATGTCATAATGAATAAGACTGCACCATACCCAATAAACCAGTTAGGGTCTAAAGAAGGGATAACATTTTGTAAAAATTTTGTTATCAATCCATAAGGACCATAGACAAATTTATATCCAGTCGCTAAAACCACTCCTCCATAAATTAAAGAGGTCATATAGCCTAATTTTAAAATTTTAGCACCTTTAATATCAAAGTACTCTGTAAATAGAACACAAAGAATACCTACGACATTAACTGTAATAATGAGTGAAAATGCTAACTTAAAACTGTTCATAATACTCTGAAGTGCCCTCTCAGATTTTAGAACACGATGTACAGCTTCAAGGGAAAATTCTCCTCCTTTTACAAATACATTCACTACTAGATCAAAGTTTGGATAAATAATAAATGTTACTAGGAACCAGATTAACCCTAAACGAATAAGCCAATCTTTTAAATTTAATTTATGACGCATACTGCACCTCCTTAAAATTGCAGAACGTCTGATGGTGTGATAAATAAGTCCACACTTTCTCCGACAGATCTAATAGCAGCCTGACTATCAATACTTGTTACATTAAGAATCTGACTTTCAGAAACTTTTATTGTATAGTGAATTGTAACTCCAGAAAACTCAACATCAATAATTGTTCCTTTTAGAATGAAATCTTGTTCAGTTTCACGATTGAATCGAACTTTCTCTAATCGAATGTATCCTTTTTTATCTTCTAAGAAAACGCTTGCATTTTTCAGTAATACTTCGTGGACTGTTTCATCGGTCAAAACATTAATATCGCCAATAAAATCACATACAAATTCAGTTTGAGAATTATGATAAATCTCTACAGGTGTACCGACCTGTTCGATGTATCCATTGTTAAAGACTGCAATTCTATCAGATAAAGTTAAGGCTTCCTCTTGGTCATGAGTAACATATAAAGTAGTAATACCTAACTCTTTTTGAAGTCTTTTCAACTCTTTTCTCAAATCTACACGTAATTTTGCGTCAAGGTTTGACAATGGTTCATCTAGACAAAGAATTTTAGGTTCAAGAACCAGAGCACGAGCCAATGCTACCCTTTGTTGTTGACCCCCAGATAATTCTGATACATTACGCTGTAACTGTTGATCAGAGATCTTAATTTTTGCTGCTACTGCTGATACTTTAGCTTTAATAACATCTGGAGCTACCTTCTTAACTTTTAAACCAAATGCAATATTATCAAAAACAGTCATAGTTGGAAATAGCGCATAAGATTGAAATACAATACCAATTCCACGCTTTTCAGGTTCCAAATGAGTGACATCTGTTCCATTAACTTCAATACTTCCTGATGATGGATCTAGAAAACCTACCAATGCTCTCAAAGTAGTTGATTTACCACATCCTGAAGGCCCAAGAAATGTAAAAAATTCCCCTTCATGTATATCTAAATTCAGATTATCAATTGCAACAAAATCACCATATTTAATTTGAATATTATCAAATTTAATCATCTCACTAACTCCCTCTATTACTAAACCAAAAGCCTCTCTTTATTTCTTCCATAAATTTAGAAATAATAGAGAGACTTGGACATAAAAATTAACTCTTATTTCTTATTGTACGTATTCTAATTCAGCTTTTTCTACCCATTCATCCAAATGCTTTCCAACAGCTTCCCAGTCAATATTTTGTGGTTTCACTTGATCCACAAATTTTTTCGTATCTTCAGGTAACTCTGTTAGCGCATCTTTATTTGCAGGAATAGATCCAAAGTTCTTACTATATTCTACTTGAATTTCTGTTTGACCAAACCAATCAATAAATTCTTTAGCTAACGCTTGTTTTTTACTAGTGCTTAAAACCATAGTTTGTTCAGTTACAAATGGTACACCAATCTCAGGAGTCATAACTTTGAAAACAACATTTTGTTCTTTTTGTCCAACTAATGCACCAGAACCCCACATCATTCCATATTGTATTGGATCTTCTTTGTCTAACATCTTAACAATTGAACTTTCTCCCTTTTGAAGAGTGTATGCATTTTTCAGATATTCTTTTGCTGCTTCCCAACCTTTTTCAGAAACACCTAATTCACCTTTATCATCAAGGTATCGAACTAAGATACTTGCTAGAATTGCCCGTCCTGTTCCACCTGAGAGCCCAGAAATTGAATATTTACCTTTATACTTACTACCTAATTCAGTCCAATCTTTAGGCATTTCTTTTACATCAGGCGCTCCAATTAAAACTAATGGTTGAACAATCACAGGATTATAATAATTATCTTTATCTGATAAAGATTGATCAATTTTATCTAACCATTTAGGCTTGTACTGTACTAGTAATTTTTGATCTCTAATTTTATTTGAATCAACAGCACCAATTCCAAATACCATATCTGCAACTGCATTATTCTTCTCGGCAATAACACGGTCTGCTAATTGAGCGCCAGGGATATCAACCATTTTTATATTAAAACCAGCTTCTTTTGCTTTAGCAGTTAACCAATCACCACGACCATTTGAGACTGAGTTCGAATAGATTACTAATTCTTGACTTTTATCAGCTTTTTCTTCAGATGAAGAAGCAGTCGTAGAATTTGAACCTCCAGAGCAAGCAGCAAGTGTAGTAAGAGCAACTCCCGTTGCAAGTACAGTAGACCAAACTTTCATTTTTTTCATGATAAGTTCTCCTTTTTTATTATTTTATTTAAATTTTTCATGATATGGAACAAATTGTCTCATATCTTCAAATACAGTATAGTCAATACGGTTTACAGTAATAGTTGGAATCTTCTCTAATAAAATTTCAGTTAATTCTGCTCTGACTTTAGTAAACTCTTCTTCCTCCTCTTCGGTTAGAGGAATCCGAAGATACCCAATTGAAATATGGAATTGATATCTATCATGATTAGGGAAACGAACACCTGCTTTTTCTGAGACATAAGTACGAATTTCTTCTAATCTCTTTGCAGAAGCTTCATCTGCAGGTTCAACTAGTATGTTTTGTTTTCCCATTTCAGTTACACGCATATGAATTTCTTCATCCAACAATGGAAAAATTTCAAGTTGTTTAGCAAAGTAATCATGTATTTCCTGTAAAGGTGTATCTAGAGGAAGATTACTGCTCCAAAACTCCGTTTCACGATTTTCATGGCACAACAATTCAATTACAGTCATGTGAATAGAATTCCTTGGAGTTAAAGTAAACTTATCGATAAATGGTAATTCTCTATAACGTGATTGAATAATATCAACAACTTCCATCAAATCTTGTTTAGTATAAAGATTTGCTACAACTGTATTCCCAGGGAAATGATTAAATTCCCCATTCTCTTTGAACTTAATTTTTGTTAAGTTTTTCATATAAAGACCTTCTTTTTTATATTTGACATCGGTGTCATCATGTTTACATTATACAATGAAACCGTTTCCTTTGTCAAGCGCTTTCAAAAATTTTTTAAAAAATTTTATCTTTCATTAAATATGAATTTCATTAAAAGGTTAAGTAATTTTTCCAAAATACAGCACTCATATAGACAGTATCATCAATTATAGCCATTGGGATTTTTTGATTGCCAATTCCATGTATCTCTACACATGTCTTCAATCGATTTTGTTGTCCTCCAATTTAATTCCTTATATGCTTTGTCTGCATTTGCATAACAAGTTGCAACGTCTCCTGAACGTCTTGGAACTATTTTATAAGGAATAGGGACCTTATTAACACTTTCAAATGTATTTACAAGTTGTAATACACTAGTGCCTTCTCCCGAGCCTAGGTTATAGATATAAACATCTGTTTTTTCAGATACTTTTTCTAAAGCTTTTATATGTCCTATTGCTAAATCTACTACATGGATATAATCACGCACACCAGTACCATCAAGCGTATCATAATCATTTCCGAACACACTTAGCTCTGACAGCTTACCTACCGCTACTTGTGCAATATAAGGCATCAAGTTGTTAGGAATTCCTGAGGGATCTTCCCCAATCAAACCAGACTCATGAGCACCAATTGGATTGAAATAACGAAGCAACGCAATACTCCATTCTGAATCTGCCACATGAACATCTTTTAAAATTTGTTCAAGCATCACTTTCGTATACCCATAAGGATTTGTCGCACTTGTTTCCATCGTCTCAATTAGGGGTGACTGATTGTTAATTCCATATACAGTCGCACTTGAAGAAAAGACAATCTTTTTAACATTAAATTCTGACATCACTTCAACAAGTGCTAATGTACTCATAATATTATTTTTGTAGTACATCACAGGCTTTTGCACGGATTCTCCGACAGCTTTATAACCTGCAAAATGAATTGCAGCATCAATCGATTCTTTTTCAAATACCTTTCTCAATGCTTGTTTATCACAAACATCTAATTCGTAAAACACGGGACGTATTCCTGTAATTGCTTCAATACGGTCTAGCACCAAGATGCTAGAGTTCGAAAGGTTGTCGACAATGATGACTTCCTTTCCTAAATTTAGTAATTCTACTACGGTATGGCTACCAATATAACCAGCTCCGCCTGTTACCAATATTGCCATTTGGGTTTCCTCCTAATTAATTCCAACCGACTTAACAAATCTCATAAACGCTTCATGCCCAGACGGTGTATTCTTATAAACTCCTGCATCTTCCAGAACTCTCGCAAACACTTGTCCTACTTCGTGTTGAACTACGCTATTAACCTCTTCTTTATTAATGCGAGGATATTTTTCTTTCAATTGGTCGGCCCATTCTAAATGATAATCCGCAATTGCGTTATCCTCTCCTAAAAGATATTTTCCAACTTCTTCTAACTCTGGTTTCAAACGAGGTGGTAATATCGCAAGTCCCATCACTTCGATTAACCCGATATTTTCCTTTTTAATATGTTGTACATCTTGATGAGGATGGAAAACACCATCTGGGTATTGTTCAGTAGTATGATTATCTCTTAGAACAATATCTAATTCATATCTCCCGTCCACTTTACGAGCAATAGGAGTCACCGTATGGTGTGGGACATCTTCAGTCATAGCAATGATGTCTACTTCTAAATCTGAATATTCCCTCCACTTATTTAGAATTTTATTAGCTAAATCTAACAATCGATTTTTATTTTCACTTTGTAACCTAATTACTGACATTGGCCATTTTACAATACCAGCATTAACATCCTCAAAGTCTTTAAAACGAAATTCACTCTCAAATTTTGCTTTTTCCATTGGGAAAATATGTTTCCCTCCCTGGTAGTGGTTATGACTAAGAATGGAGCCTCCTGAGATAGGAAGATCAGAATTTGAACCAGCAAAATATCCTGGCAAAATATCAACAATCTCCAATAATTGTTCAAATGTTTTAGAGGTAATAGCCATTGGTACATGTTGACTATTTAAAAATATCGCATGCTCATTAAAATATGAGTAGGGAGAATACTGGAATCCCCATACTTCGTCACCAAGTTTCAACCGAATAATTCTATGATTCGAACGTGCTGGATAATTTATTCGCCCCTGATATCCTTCATTTTCCATACATAGTAAACATTTGGGATAATTAGTTGCTTTTACTAATTTTTCAGCAGCAATTGTTTTTGGATCTTTTTCGGGTTTTGACAAATTTATCGTAATCTCTAGCTCTCCGTATTTAGTTGATGATCGAAACTCAATATTCTTAGCAATAGCAGAAGTTTTAATATAATCACTATCTTTACTTAACTTATAAAACTCTTCAACTGCTTCTTGAGGTGATATATCATATGAACTCCAAAAAATATCATTTAATCGACTAGGTAAAGGAACTATGAAATTCATTAACTCTGCTCCTAAACATTCCTTTTCCTCGATTAAATCTTTAATTTTACCGTTTTTTAAGGCGATTTCCACTAAGTAATCTTTTATTTGTTTCAGGTCATTTTCATCGGAAATGCGATCAGTTCCCTCCTCACCTATTAACGCTAGTACTCTATTTTTCACATATATTTTGTCAATTTCATTATACATTCCGTATTCAATTACTCTATCAACAAAATTATCAATAATTGTTTTCATATATTTTTCTTTCTAATTTATGTTCCCATATTTTCTATACATTATCCATTTATAAATTGATTGCGTAGTATGAGCAATTTTATCAAGGTGATGAATAATATCTAAAGCACCAATTACTTCAGAAACATTCCCATCATCTTCAAATATGTAATTCATTATTTTATTTTCAATATTTGTACTAAGCTCTTCTATCTCATTCTGTTTTTGTATAACAACCATATCTAAACATCCAGATTGTTCCTCTCTATAACAAGATATAGCCCTATTCATATGCAGTCCGATAACTTCATGAAGTATTTTTATTTCTGAAATAATTTTCTTCAAAATTTCATTATTTTGAATAATCTGTAGATTTTTTAAAATTTCAACAATTCTATCCCCAATACGTTCAATGTCAGTTGATATTTTTATTACACTAATAATTCTTCTTAAGTCATATGAAACGGGATGTTGTAAACAAATTAACTCATATCCTTTTTTATCAACATTTAGAACTGACTCATTTATGATTAAATCTTCTTTAATCAATTCTATTCGTTCTTCATTTGATAAATATTCAAATAACTTCTCATATTTATCAAGCACAGATACCCAAATGGTCTCTAAATTATTTGATAATTCTATAATTTCATTTTCTAAATATAACCTTAACATTTAGGTACCTCTTCTTAACAAAGTTCAATAGTAACAATTAATATTTTAAACAATATATCAAACATCAATAACTACAATACTTGCATCATCTTTCTTTCCATAGATTGGATCAATAGCAGAAGAATTAAATCTCATCTTAATTAACTCTTCAAAAGTTTTATTTTGATTATTTTGATAGAATTCATAAAAGCCATCGCTCATTAAAACAATTTGTTCACTAGTAACATCTATTTGATTAATAATAGCATGGTCTAAAAATCTCTCATCCAACGAACCTATCCAGTACCCACTCGGTTGATTAGATAATTTTCTGATTTTTTGTAAAATAATTTTTTTATTTAAAACACTATTTGTACCAATTGAGTCTTTTATCTCATTTTTCCCTTTTTCAAATAAGTTATCTACTCTATGATCAGTTATTTCCATTTCGTTTACTAACATGACGCAGTCACCTAGCATCATATACTCCAACTTTTTTTCTGAAAGTTTAGCAAATATAAAAGCAAATGTTGGTAAGCGATAATACTCTGTTAATTCATATGAGTTTAAACCGATTTCATCTTTAACCTCTAGTAAAGCAGTTTCAAATATTTGTTTAAGAGTTTTTGATTCTTTACAATTAACCGACAAACTTTCTGATAAAATATGTACAACTTCTGAGACTGAATAACCTATCTCCTCTTTAGAATTATATAAATCTGTAGCTCCATCAATAATCCAAAAATACTGATTTTGTGAACCTACAGCATCCTCATTTTCTACGGAACTTCCTTGTATCGAACAAATTTTATTTATCTTTACCATAATACTTCAACCCTTTTAGTGTCAAAAGTAAACCAATTCCTGTCACTGTTAAGAATAGTTCCATAATCTTGTTCGAACCAGTCTTTGGTAATTTTTGTTTTACCTCTACTATTTCTTTAGATTTATTAATATGATTTTCAGTTTCTCTGCCATCTCCAACTTTTTTATGGTTCACTTCTTCTATCTTATTATCTTGTTTATTGTCGATCTTGTCATTAATTTGTCTATTATCTTTACTTGAGTTAAACTCTCCTTTCTTCTGGTTACTATCAATTACATTATTTGAATTAGATTGTTTTTCATGCACATATGAACTTGTTTTAAATTTTTCCTCTTTGTTTTTTTCTTTTTCGTTTTTATCACTTAAGTTATTTGTTACAATTTTGTAAAGCCCATTCTCCGTTACAATATTGAAATTACCATCGCTATCACGTATAACTGGTTCTTTCCCATTTGCATTAGATTTGATGAATGATATATACTTACCGGATAAATTATAAAATTGGTTATTTAAAACGGTTATTTTACCCTTTGAATCCTCAATAACAATTCCTTCTTTACCGCCGAATATACTATTCTCTGAGACTACTAAATTATCACTAACTCGTAATAATTCAATATTTGGTTGTTCTGTTTCCTTAGAATTATTATTAATTACATTTTTTGTTACAGTAATATCTGATACTTTTCCTAAATATTCTGCACTATCTTTTGCTACTCTAATAGCCTTTGTTTTAGGATCAGAAATATAAAATGTATTTTCAGTAATAACGACTTTCTTATTTAAATCAAGTTCATCTTTTACATTTTTATAACTAAAAGCATTTATTAAGGCTGCACCATTTTCTCTATAATGTACACTTTCTCCTTTTACTTTCTTATCAAATCTATTTCCTTTAATTAAAATATCAGTGAATCCTGTAAAACGTACACCAGAATACATCATGTTATCAAAATGATTATTTAAAATTTTAATATTAGAGGGGTTCTGTGTCGACAATGTTTGATAGTGTGTACCAATTGCTGTTACTAATTCTCCAGATTTATCACTTTTACCAAAATATGAATTTTGAATAGTAACATTTTCAGATTTTTTCCCATCATCATTCAAAGCATAAGGAAAACCTTTTCTAGTCAATGGTTCAATCTGAATACTCTCCTTACTTATAATTTGCCCATCTTTCATAGTTTTAGGTAAAGCTTGACCAAGAAAACGAGAATTATCGACTAATACATTTTTCGAACCTGCAATTTGAATAGCATGCCCTTGATAACTATCCTTGAATGTTACGTTTTTTATAGTTACGTTATTTGAATTCCCAATAGCAAATGCACCTGAAGAATTTATAAGTGGTAGATTTTTTGCTTTAGTTCCTTCTTCATTCAAAGCACCGTTCATATCAATAGTACCACCAGAATAACTAATATCTTCTGTTGGGCCCCATTCTACTTGCGCACCATCATCCGTAAATAAACCTGTCATAAAAACAATAGAAGGGTGATTCTTAATATTTATACCATTTAGAATTGTAGCTTTCTCATTCAATTCTAAGTGTGTATGACTTTTTAAAAAAACAATTTCTTTTACTAAATAAGTTCCTTCAGGAAAATATACATTTCCTCCGCCTAGTCCTTTAGCTGCAGCATCTATTGTATCTTGAATTGCTTGACGATCATCATTAACCCCGTCACCTATTGCTCCATAATCTTTAACATTCAAAGCTACGTGTTCGTTCAGATTAGTACTTAAAATAGTATTCACTTCCATCCCAGAGATGTTACCAATCATAGTATCATTTGTTATATCAGGTTTATTTTGATTAATACTCACTCCTCCATTATTATCAGTACTTAAACTTGAATTGTTATCAAGACTGAGAGTATCAGAATGGGGTTCCGCAGATAATGATGTAGATGTGCTACTCAACAAAGAGTTCATTTGCATATTATCTTTAGACGAAGAAGTTTCACCAACTACTTCATTAGCTAAAACACTTTGTGTTCCAATAAATAAAACCGCTAAGAGAACTGAGCAAACTCCCACCTTAGACTTACGAATAGAGAAAACCTCATTTTGTTGAAAAGATTTCATATTAGCCTCCAATTAAAAATATTATGTCCTAATTTAATATTCATATAAATTCCATACCAGAAAATGACACCGCTGTCATTTTCTTTATAATATATTTTTAAATCAAAATTGTCAAGGAATAACACAATAAAATATCAAAATTGTGAAAGCGTGACCATTTATATATCTAACCATACTTCTAATAATTCTTTAACCTTCCATTCAAAAGTGATTACTATCTTTCTTAGCTTGAACATAAAAATATCCTATTCACTGTATTTAAAGCATGTTGATATCTCGTAAAATACTAATTTATAAATACAAGAACAAATATCTTGTCATGCAAGCATTCACCAGGTATATTTACATGAATATCGTTCATATAGCGTATTGAAATCAAAACAATACAATATATTTCTTAAATAGATTTTCTATAAAAGCTAGATTCAAGCTCTATAAAAATAGACGCAGTTCTTCTAAAATACTGGAATAGGACATATAGATCATTGTAGACACGTGTTTTATAGATTATTTCAAAAGAATGACTAGAACATGAAAAATAGTCTCAAAACTTTGAACAATATTCTGAAAACAAAAAAGAAAGACGCGAGTTTCCACAACCTCATTCGTGGAAACTCGCGTCTTTCAAAAAATAGGGTGAATTGAAAACTAGAACAAGACACTACATTTTCTAAATGATGCCTAATAAAAATTCTAAATGCTACACCAAATTGCTCACATCTCATTTCAAACCATACAGTATATTGAAACTATAAGAGTACACCTTTGCTTCTAAAATATTGCTAGAAATTAATTTGACTATCCTGATTAATTTGTCCTGTTTTTATTTCATTTTACTATAGGACTTTCAATTGAAAACAACAGTTTCACACTCAATTAGACTTTTTAGAAACAGAATCACTATTACTTGACTGTAGTTTGTCATTTTTTTGATGAAGTTAGCACTTTTTCAGAAACTGTTTTGAAAGTCTCAATGATATAGTCCACTTCTTCATCGCTTAATTTAGTGTGAAGAGGGAGCGTAATTTCATTTTCAAAGAAGGCATAAGCCTTAGGATAATTCGCCATATCAAAGCCAAGATTCTTATAGGCTGTCAAGAGCGGAAGCGGTTTGTAGTGGACGTTACTTGCAATTCCTGCTTTGGCCAATTCTTGGATAATAAGATTGCGTTCTTCTAAGCTTGCTCCGTCTACATGGGTGATGTAGAGGTGGCGTGAAGATTCGACAGTATCAGTCTTGTGTGCCAAAGGATGGATGCGAGAACCTGCAAAACCACGATCATAGCGGTCCACGATGTCCTTACGACGTTCTAGCAAACTTGGGTAACGGCCCAATTGTACCAAACCAAGGGAAGCCATGATATCGGTCATATTGCACTTGTAGGCTGGTGTGACGATATCGTATTCCCATGAGCCCAATTGCATCTTAGCTAAAGCATCCTTAGTTTGTCCGTGAAGGGAAAGAATTTGGAATTCCTTGTACATCTCTTCGTCGTCAATCGCTGGATTAGATTTCCAAGTGGCACTTCCACCCTCTGCAGTTGTAAAGTTCTTAACCGCATGGAATGAGAAGGAAGTAAAGTCAGCGATAGAACCAGCTGGTTGACCCTTGTAATTTGATCCCAAAGCGTGGGCACTATCAGAGACAATCACAATACGGTTAAAGGCCTGTTGCCACTTGCTTGAAGCGGTAAAGAGGTCACGTTTTTTCTCCACGACTTGGAACAAACGGTCATAGTCGCAAACAATCCCTGCAAGTTCTACTGGGATGATCACCTTGGTCTTTTCAGTAATGGCTTGCTCAAGCAAGTCATAGTCCATCTCAAACGTATCTGCTTGGATATCCACCATGACAGGGGTCGCCCCTACGTGAGTGATAACACTACATGAAGCTGTATAGGTCATGGCTGGAACGATGACTTCATCACCAGGTCCTACTTCCAAAACACGCAAAATTAACTCCAGAGCGGCTGTCGCAGAGTTGAGACAGACAGTCTTAGGCGTCTGTGTGTATTGAGACAAGCGACGCTCTAGTTCTTTTGTCTTAGGACCTGTTGTAATCCAACCAGAACGCAGGGTATCCGCTACTTCAGCAATTTCTGCTTCCGTAATATCGGGTGGTGAAAATGGAATATTGTAATTTGGCATTGATTTGCTCCTTTTATCTGTACTCATTTTCTCATGACTACTTTATTTTAGCACTTCAAACACGGTTTGAAACATGATTTTGATGTCTCCAAGGAAACTAAACTCTCGGAGATAGGCGAGGTTATAGCGCATCTTTTCAGGAAGAACATTCTCCACATAGGCCTGGTCAACCGACAAACCTTTCTCCGTCATTTGACTAATAATGGTGTCCTCATCCTTGTAGTTGATGCTAGCTGGAGAGGTAATTCCTGCTGGCAGGAGCAAGGTCGCCATCATTTCAGGGCTATACTGTTCTGTATAACGTGGCACTTCAGGTCGTGTACCGACAAAGGACATTTCGCCTTTAAGAACATTGACCAACTGAGGCAGTTCGTCCAAACGCACACGGCGGATGAAATTCCCAACCTTGGTAATGCGGCTATCGTTAGCAGAAGTCACCAGACTACCTTTTTTATCCGCATCCGTCACCATTGTACGGAACTTCCAAATCTTGAAAGGTCGGTTGTACTGGGTCACGCGCTCTTGCTTGTAAATAACTGGCCCCTTGCTATCCAACTTGATCCAAATGCTCAAGATTAGAAAGATAGGAGAGGTCAGAACCAGTAAGACCAAGGCCAGAACCCAGTCCAAACAACGCTTAAAAATCAGCGAACCCTTCCTTTTAGAGACAAGCTGGTAGTAAGACTCAACCTCGCTTGATTTCATTTCTACGGGCAAGTCTTCCCATTTCAGCATGCTGTTTCTCCTTTGTTTTTATTATACTATTTGTCAACATTTTTCATTATACCACAAAATGGAAAAGGCGGTGAAAGAAATCTGTAATTTGAAGGATTTCCTTCTTACACTCAATGAAAATCAAAGTACAGCTTTGAGGTTGCAGATAAAGCTGACATGGATTTGAAGAGATTTTCAAAGAGTATTAGGCCATGGCCCCTGCCTGCAAGCTATACATCTTGTGGTAGGTTCCACCCAGCGCCAAGAGTTCCTCATGCGTTCCACTCTCAATAATTCGCCCCTTGTCCAAAACATAGATGCAGTTGGCGTCTTGGATGGTAGAAAGGCGATGAGCGATGGCAATGGTTGTCCGTCCCTGTCTCATCTTAGCCAGTGAAGCTTGAACCAAACTTTCTGTTTCAGAGTCAATATTGGCTGTCGCTTCATCCAAAATCAGGATTTTAGGCTGACTGGCGACTGTTCTAGCAAAGGCAAGAAGCTGGCGCTGACCAGTAGAGAAGCTTGAACCACGCTCGGAAACAGGTGCATCATATCCCTGAGGAAGCTCCTGAATAAAGGAATCTGCATCCACGAAGGCTGCCGCAGCCTGGACCTGCTCATCACTGATTTCTTGGTACATGGCGATATTGGACTTAATAGTCCCATGATAGAGGAAGGGATCCTGCAAGACCAGACCAATGTTTTTTCTCAGCTCTTCCTGACTGTAGTTCCTGATATCCACATCATCCAAGAGAACTCGCCCTGACTGGAATTCATAAAAGCGCATAAGGACATTGATAATAGACGATTTCCCAGAACCTGTATGACCCACAAAAGCAATGGTTTCACCCTTATTAACAGAGAAAGAAATGTCATCCAAAATCGGATGTTTTCCATCATAAGAGAAACATACATGTTCAAAACGGATATTGCCTTCTTTGATCTCGGCCTGTCCATTTTCTTGAAGGGGCTCATAGGTCCTCTCATCAATCAAAGCAAAAACACGACCTGCAGAAACCATAGAAGTTTGAAGGGTTGAAAAGTTTTGCGTTACTTCAATCAAGGGGTCAAAAAGGCGGTTGATGTACTGGATAAAGGCATACATGGTCCCTGCTGTTATTCCCAGATAAAGCCCACGGTAGCCAAAGTAAGCCATCAAGACAGCATATCCTAGAAGTTTCAGCAAACTCATGGCAGGTCTCAAAAAGAGGGCATCCAAGGCTACAGAACGGTTGGCATAGACCAAGTGTTCTTGGTTGATCTCATCAAATTCTGCCTGCAGGCGCTTCTCTTGATTAAAGGCCTGGATTATCCTGATTCCCTCAATATTCTCTGCCAGCTTACTATTGATATCTGACAAGAGACTTCTGGTTTTCTCGATAATCTTGACTGATTTTTTCCGATAGAGATTGACCAAAAGGAAAATCAAGGGGAGAAAGAGCAAGACTAAAGCTGTCAAACGAAAATCCAGCACCAACATGGTATACAGAGTTGTCAGAAAGATGAAAACTGCTGAGATAAAGCTGGATAAAATCCCAGAAAACATATCACTAATGGTCTCGGTGTCATTGGTCAAACGAGAGACGATGGAACCTGCTGGCGTCTTATCAAAGTAAGACATACCCAGTTTTTCCATATTGGCAAAGGCATCCCGACGAATATCCCTAACAATACTGTAGGACACCCGCGCAAAGAGAAGATTGCCAACATACTGAACTAGAGTTTGCAGGATATAAAGACCATAGTAGGCCAGCAAAACGGTCACAGCTAGTTGGTTGAGATTGCTCAGATACTGGTCGATAAAGTGGGAAGCCACAAGGGGAATGACACTTTTAATGACCGTCGTCGCTAGGAGAAAACTGAGTGCCAAAAAAGTCAGGAGTCCATAAGGCTTGAGATAAGACATCAAGCGCTTCAATACAGTCCATTGTTCTTGTTTATTCTGCATCTTCTTCTCCTTTCATTTCCAGCTGCTGAGACTGGTAGGTTTGAGCATACCAGCCATCCAAAGCTAGCAAGTCTTCGTGCCTGCCTCGTTCGATGATTTGGCCATTTTGCAGGACTAAAATCAAATCTGCATGGACAACTGCACTGAGGCGATGAGCCGTGATAATGGTTGTCTTGTCCTGACGCGTTTCCTTAAGATTGTCAATAATAGCATACTCTGTCTTGGCATCCACGGCTGACAAGGAATCATCTAAAATCAAAATATCAGGGTCTAAAATCATCGCCCGACTCATGGCCAGACGCTGCTTTTGACCACCAGAAAGACTGACTCCCTTTTCACCAATCAACGTATCAAATCCCTGAGGCATGGCTACAATGTCTTGGTAAACTTGGGCTAGCTTAGTCGCTTCCTCGACCGCTGAAAGGGGCAAGTTAGGATTGCCAAAGCGGATATTATCTAAAATCGAAGTCGCAAAGAGGAACTGGTCCTGAGGGACGTAGCCCATGAGACTGCGAAGGTCTGTCAGACGATAGTCACGAATATTATGACCGTTTAGGTAAATGCCTCCCTTATCCACATCGTATTCACGCAAGAGGAGTTTGATCAAGGAAGTTTTCCCAGATCCTGTTTGCCCAACCAAGCCCAATGTTTGCCCTTTTTCCAAACTAAAGTGAACATTTGTCAGTGTTTCCTCATTTTCAAAGGCAAAGCTGTCAATGGCGTACTCCAAGCATCCATTTTCAATACCATCTAATGGAAACTCTGGGTCTTGTACAGGTGATTCCTGAGACAAAAGTTCCTCAATCCGTTGGTAAGAAACCTTCCCTCGCTGGGTAATATTAAAGAGGAAACCGATGGCCATAAGAGGCCAGACCAACATATCCAAGTAGCTGATGAAGGTGACCAGATTCCCAACCGTGATTTGCCCTTTCTGAACCATCAAGGAGCCGACCAAAAGCGTTAAAACATAGGATGAACCAACAAATAAGAGAACCATGGGATCAAAGAGACTATCGTATTTCATGGTTTGCAGGTTCTTTTGGAAGGTCAATTCATTGACTGCCTGAAAGGACTTGAGCTCGTTCGTCTGGTACCCGAAAGACTTGGTCACTTTAATACTTGATACGGACTCCTGCACCTTGTTATTGAGTTCGGAAAAGGCAGCTTGGGATTCGCCAAAGGCCTTATAGGTCTTTCTCCCTAGACGACTGGTCGCATAAGCCATGAAAGGTAAGGGTAAAATGGCAACTAGGGTCATTTGCCACGAAATGCTAAAGAGCATGGTTAGCAAGGTCACTAAAGCTGTGATGGAGGCATCCACCGCAGACATAACACCGCCGCCTGCCAGACGGGTTAAGGCATTGATATCATTTGTAGCGTGTGCCATCAGGTCTCCCGTTCGATAGGTCTGATAAAAGGCTGGAGACATTTTTGTGAAATGCTCAAATAAGCGAGACCGCATAATCTGCCCCAAACGGTAGGAGGTTCCGAGGATATACATACGCCAAACATAGCGTAGATAGTACATCCCAAAGGCAGCAAGAAGCAAGTAAAATAGGTCAAGAAGGAGGTCCTGCTGGGTTAATTGCCCCGATGTGATGGCATCAATGACCCGCCCCATGACCATAGGTGGAATGAGATTGAGGACGGAAACCAAGACCAGAGCCACAATCCCGACTAAATAACGGCGTTTTTCTAACTTGAAAAACCACCAAAGTTTTTGAATAATGGACATAACATCCCTTTCTGATTGCAAATAGAAACCTGAGGCCAAGACCCCAGGTTTTTCTTATTCATAGGTTACAACTGTGACGGCACCCTTGTCATACTCAGCGATAAAGATATTGGCCACATTGTCATGTCCTTGTTTGCTTAGATTATCAAGCAGCCACTCTTCGCTACGGCCAATCGATTCCAAAACATCGACTTGGATCACACCGTCAGTCACAACTGGATACTTAGGATTTTCATCCCCCATTTGGACCACGATGAGTTGGCCATTTTGCTCCTGCACAGCGCATTTGACCTGTTTCATCTGGAAAATCCCTTGGCTACGAAGTTTGAGAGCAACTTCTGCTGCAGACAAACCAACTGAACGACAGGCTTCTGGGTCAATCTGCCCATTTTTGATAAGGAGAGTTGGTTTTCCATCAATCAAGCGTTTGACAAAACGAACATTGTTATTGAGCCACTTTAGGGTCAAGACCAAAATCGTCCACATCATCAAAATCACTGCATACTGGAGAATGCTGATAGAACTATTGTAAATCACCCCACCGATGATACCACCAAGAACATAGTTCTGAATTTGGTCTGTCGCAGAGTTAGGTGCTAGGTTCCCCTTTCCTGTCACATTGATAACAAAAACAAGCGAGAAGAGCCCCAAGGCCAGTTTGATTAAAATTTCCATATAATTGAGTGTCATTTGTTTACCTCCACCAATTCAATAGCGTCTGTTTGATGCAATTCTAATTTCTCTAAAAGATACTTGTCTGGTTGGCTCCCGTTCATGGCGCGGTAGAAATTTGGACCTACCTTGACAAGCGCTCCATCAGTGGCTGCAGAAGTATTGACATAAACTTCTGATTTATCCACTCCCAAGTCTTTGGAAACAACCTCTATGAAATGAAGGGAGGTTTGAAATTGGTTGTTTGAGGCTTGATTTGTCTGGTATTTTGAGATTGTCACCAAAAGCATAGCCACCAAAGTCAAGGCCAAAATCATGACCAATTCCCGAAACTTAGTCCCCTTTTTATCACGATAAGCCTTAAAAGCAAAAAATCCTGTGATAGCTAGGAGCACAACCCCAAAGCCAATCATGATTCCATTTTGCTGACTGATTTGACTAAGGACATAGTCATATGAGTAAAATTTCATTTATTTTCACTCCCTTTCATAAAATCATTCTTTATTATAAACGAAAGAGGGTGATTTTTCAAACCATACGCTGGGGAAATAGACATATCAGACCAACTTCTCAAACTAATGACTCCAATAGCTATTTCAAGATTCTGATTTTGATAATTGATATGAATAAACACCAGGCATCAACACTACAAGTAGAAGTGTCAAGAAAAACACCCAGTAAACATATATTTGAACAAAGGAATTTAGAAACAATAACAATCCTCCTAACACCCAAATTTTTCCAGCTAATCGATGTGTTTTTCTCCAGTTTTTATCACTCTCCAAGGTCCACGGAAGTCGAATACCGATTATATAATTCTTGCGTGTTTTTGGTAGATAATTTCCAATTACGATCATCAAAACTCCCATAAAAATCTGAGCTAGAAGCCCACTCATCATGGAATACCCCAAAGATTCTCCGTAGATAGAAATCATTGATAGACAAGATACAAAAGGAATAATCCAGTAAATCAAAACTTGTATTTTTGAACTGATATTGCTAGATTTAGGATCCTTAATCATTAAAAATAGAAGCAACCAATGCATCAAAAGCATGAGAGCAGGCAATCCAAAGATAGCAAACACTTTATGATTGTAGCCATCTGCTTGACCCAGTAGATTAAAATGAGTGGGCATCTTCTCTGGCAATTGATACCAGAAAACACAACCTACAAGGGAAGATAGTAGGATGAGAATACTCGTAAATAATAGCAATTTCTTATTGATTTTTACCTTCATCTAAAGATCTCCTTTCAAATCTGCTAACCACACCATCATATCCTCTAAAACTGATGTATTTAACTCATAATAAATAAAGTTTTTTTCTTTCATTTCATGAATCAAATCCGCTGCTTTCAAAATCGTGAGATGGTGTGAAATAGTTGCATTAGTCAACTCGAATTGACTGGCAATTTCTCCTGCAGATAATCTACCTGCTTTTAGTAAATTTAAAATCTCTCTCCTAACTGGATGAGATAAGGCTTTAAAGCTATTTGCAAAACTCATAATGCCTCCTTCCCCTTTGTAATATTAGTAGGGCTAGGAATAAGCAAGGGAGAACTGATAGCATTCCAGTCGGTGATGGGCCTAAAATCAAGAGGCTTGAAACTTTTTCTCCTGGTAATTGAAAGAGTAACCCAATACCTGCAGTTGCATTGATTGCCCCATGAAATAGGGCAGAAGCCCAGATAGAACCTGTCTTTTCCAACAACCAGCTCAACAATATTCCTAGGCTAAAACAAGATAGAAACATAGCAACAACTCCCAAAACAGGATAAGCAAAATAAGTAAGGCCATAATTATATCCTTGCAAATTGATTGGTAAATGCCAAAGACTCCAAATGAGACCAAGCAAGACATGAGTCTGGACTAGTGAAAAGCGTTCTCTTAGCACTGGATAAAGATAGCCCCGCCAACCAATTTCCTCCCCCAATGCAAAGAAACTATTAAGAAAAGGAGCGTAGGTCAAACTAGCTAGGATTTGAATCAAAGCCAAGAAAGATAAGGGAATCGGTGATTGAAGGACTCCTTTTTCTTGTAAAATAGCTTGAATAGATTCAAAACCAAGGCTGAAATTGCTAGGAAATACAAGAAAATAAAGTCCTGCTCCTAAAAAACTGATAACTGCTGGTAACCAGATAGCTAGTAAGTAAAAGCGCCAGTTGCTCTTGAGATTTACAACTAATTTAGATTTGATTCCACTAGGCTGATTCGTGATTTTCCCTAAAATAAAGACTGCAAGTGCAGGCATCCACATGGCTACAATACTAGCAAGTTGACTCCATGAAGAGTTTAGACCAACACCACTTAACCATAGTGCCAACCATATTATCCAAGCAAGGGCATAAGCCAAGACCACAAAAAGAAGGATTGTTCTCTTATTTGACATATATGTAACTTCACTTTCTATTTAGATGTTTTTCTAAATAATATTATACACCTTTCTATTCTAAACACAAGAACTATTTAGATTTTTTTCTAAATAGTTTAGGGAATTTTTATTTTCTCAGGATAAAGTCTAAAGAGTAATTTTTCAAACCATACGTTGGGGAAATAGACCTTTTTTTGGTATAATAAAATCTATAATCTGAATGAAAAAGGTAACTTTATGAAACTCATCTCATGGAATATTGATTCCCTCAACGCAGCCCTAACTAGTGACTCAGCTCGCGCCAAATTGTCCCAAGAAGTCCTACAAACCCTTGTGGCAGAAAATGCTGATATCATCGCTATCCAAGAAACCAAGCTTTCTGCCAAAGGGCCTACAAAGAAACACTTGGAAATTTTAGAAGAACTCTTCCCAGGCTACGAAAATACGTGGCGCTCTTCCCAAGAACCTGCCCGCAAAGGCTATGCCGGAACCATGTTCCTTTATAAGAAAGAACTCACACCAACTGTCAGCTTCCCAGAAATCGGTGCTCCTTCTACCATGGACTTGGAAGGCCGCATCATCACCTTGGAATTTGATGAATTTTTCGTGACCCAAGTTTACACACCAAACGCTGGCGATGGCCTCAAACGCTTGGAAGAACGCCAAGTCTGGGATCTCAAATATGCGGAGTACTTGGCTGAACTAGACAAAGAAAAACCAGTCCTTGCAACCGGTGACTACAATGTAGCCCACAATGAAATCGACCTTGCAAATCCTGCTAGCAACCGCCGTTCACCAGGATTTACCGACGAGGAGCGTGCTGGATTTACCAACCTTTTAGCAACTGGATTTACGGATACCTTCCGCCACATTCACGGCGATGTTCCAGAACGCTACACTTGGTGGGCACAACGTAGCAAAACTTCTAAAATCAACAATACAGGCTGGAGAATCGACTACTGGCTCACAAGTAACCGCATCGCTGACAAGGTGACCAAGTCTGATATGATTGACTCAGGTGCTCGCCAAGACCATACACCCATTGTCATGGAGATTGAGCTCTAAGGAGAAAGCTAATGGACTATCAAGCTGTCATTCCTGAATTTGTAGTATCTGACCTCGAAAAGTCACGCCACTTCTACTGCGACTTGCTGGGATTTTCTGTCGAATACGAGCGTCCAGAGGAGAAATTTCTCTTCCTCTCGCTTGAAGACTGCCAACTTATGCTAGAAGAAGGTAGCACAGAAGAATTAGCCCAACTAACCTATCCTTTCGGGCGCGGTGTCAATATTTCCTTTGGCATTGAAGATGTCCCTCAGCTCCACCAAAAACTGCTGGAAGCTGACTATCCTATCCATCGTCCGCTGACCAAAAGAGAATTTCGAGTGGGAGATAGCTTTATATATCCCCATGAATTTGCGATTTTGGATCCAGATGGTTATTTTTTAAGATTTAGCGAGTAGAATAATAAAGATTGGGAAAAGTCTTTAAAGTTAGAAAAAGGCATATTGTCAAGTCTTGAAAAATCTTGATAATATGCCTTTTATGATGGAAAAACCTTCTAAATGTTAGCCAATAAGTTAATTTTTGCCCATTTTTATTATATTCGTTCGTTTTTTATCTCAAAATACTAACAAAACATTTGATTTCCAACGTCATTTAGTGTAAAATAAAAACATTGGTTCAAGCCTATTTAAAATTGAATATCGTTTTACTTGTTTATGTCGTGAATTGGCACGACGTTTCTACAAGGTGCCGGAACACCTAACAATAAGTAAGTCAGAAGTGAGGTATGGTCGTTTTTGCCATGCCTATTTTGGGGACTTACTTAGAGATTAAGTAGGTCCTTTTTCTATCCGTTTTACTGGGTAGAAATCTGAAACAAGCAAATGGATTAGCTTTTAGACTTTAGGAGGTCTTATGAAATTATTAGAAGAGCGCATCCTCAAGGATGGGCATATCTTGGGTGATAACATCCTCAAGGTGGATTCCTTTTTAACCCACCAAGTTGACTTTAGCTTGATGCGAGAGATTGGTAAGGTTTTTGCGGAAAAATTCGCTGCTGCTGGCATTACCAAGGTCGTAACCATTGAAGCGTCAGGTATTGCTCCAGCCGTTTTTACAGCTGAAGCCTTAAACGTTCCCATGATTTTCGCTAAAAAAGCTAAAAACATCACTATGAACGAAGGTATCTTAACTGCCGAAGTTTACTCCTTTACCAAGCAAGTGACCAGCACTGTTTCTATCGCTGGAAAATTCCTCTCACCAGAGGACAAGGTCTTGATTATCGACGATTTCCTTGCTAATGGCCAAGCTGCTAAAGGCTTGATTCAAATCATCGAACAAGCTGGAGCCACAGTCGAAGCTATCGGTATTGTGATTGAAAAATCCTTCCAAGATGGCCGTGATTTGCTTGAAAAAGCAGGCTACCCTGTTCTATCACTCGCTCGTTTGGATCGTTTTGAAAATGGTCAAGTCATATTTAAGGAGGCAGATCTCTAATGCAAACTCAAGAAAAACACTCGCAAGCAGCCGTTCTTGGCTTGCAGCACTTACTAGCCATGTACTCAGGATCTATCCTGGTTCCCATCATGATTGCGACAGCCCTTGGCTATTCAGCTGAGCAGTTGACTTACCTGATTTCCACAGATATCTTCATGTGTGGAGTGGCAACCTTCCTCCAACTCCAACTCAACAAATATTTTGGTATTGGACTCCCAGTCGTTCTAGGAGTAGCCTTCCAATCCGTTGCTCCCTTGATTATGATTGGGCAAAGCCATGGAAGTGGCGCTATGTTTGGTGCCCTTATCGCATCAGGGATTTACGTAGTTCTTGTTTCAGGCATCTTCTCAAAAGTAGCCAATCTCTTCCCATCTATCGTAACAGGATCTGTTATTACCACGATTGGTTTAACCTTGATTCCTGTCGCTATTGGAAATATGGGAAATAACGTTCCAGAGCCAACTGGTCAAAGTCTCTTGCTTGCAGCTATCACTGTTTTGATTATCCTCTTGATTAACATCTTTACTAAAGGATTTATCAAGTCTATCTCTATTTTGATTGGTCTGGTTGTTGGAACTGCCATTGCTGCTAGCATGGGCTTGGTTGACTTCTCTCCAGTTGCAGCAGCACCACTTGTCCATGTCCCAACTCCACTCTACTTTGGGATGCCAACCTTTGAAATCTCATCTATTGTCATGATGTGTATCATCGCAACGGTGTCTATGGTTGAGTCTACTGGTGTTTATCTGGCCTTGTCTGATATCACGAAAGACCCAATCGACAGCACACGCCTGCGCAACGGTTACCGCGCAGAAGGCTTGGCCGTACTTCTCGGAGGTATCTTTAACACCTTCCCTTACACAGGATTTTCACAAAACGTTGGTTTGGTTAAATTGTCAGGTATCAAGACTCGCCTGCCAATCTACTACGCGGCTGGTTTCCTGGTTCTCCTTGGACTCCTTCCTAAGTTTGGTGCCCTTGCCCAAATCATTCCAAGCCCTGTCCTCGGTGGTGCTATGCTGGTAATGTTTGGTTTTGTATCTATTCAAGGGATGCAAATCCTCGCCCGTGTTGACTTTGCTAACAATGAACATAACTTCCTTATCGCAGCAGTCTCCATCGCTGCAGGTGTCGGACTCAACAACAGTAATCTCTTTGTCAGCATGCCGACAGCTTTCCAAATGTTCTTCTCAAACGGAATCGTCGTAGCCAGCCTACTAGCCATTGTCCTCAATGCAGTATTAAATCATAAGAAGAAATAAAAAAAAGAGGTTTACACCTCTTTTTTGTTTATCTATATCCTTACCTGTCTGTCTTCTGACCGCTGGCCTGTGACAAACATGGTAAAGGTTGCCTTGCAGACATTTCTGCCCTCTTGATTGGTGATATCGACATCCACGACACAGGTTGTGCGACCTTGATGGACACATTCTCCTTTTATTGTCAATACATCGTCGAGTTTTCCTGCTTTGAGGTAGTTGATAGAAGATTGGAGTGTCACTCCATCAAGCCCCAGAGAGATAACCACCAAACCACTGATCTGGTCACAAAGGGTAAAGAGATAGCCACCATGGGCATTGCCATAGTAGTTGAGCGACGAGTCCACTACTTTGGTCGTCACCACAACGTGACCATCTCTCATTTTTTCAATTTCGTAATTTTCAAAGGCAGATATAGCGTCAAAATGAAAATCTTTCATCGTTTCCTCCTGATATTTCAAACGACACTATGATACTACTTTTTATAGGACTGTGCAAGGAGAAAGCACCTAGTCTGGCAAAATTCCGACCTGCTCCACAAATCGCATAAAAGCTGTCTGCCCTTGTTCCGTCTGCTTGTAGACTCCTGCATCCTCAAGTACACGCGCAAAGATAGCACCAACAGAGTCCTTGACGATTTCAAGGGCTTTTTCTTTATCTGTTAGGGCTGGATATTGAGCTCTAAGTTGGTCTGCCCATTCCTGATGATAGTCGGCAACTGCATCACCATCTCCCACGAGATAGCTAGCGACTTGCTCCACTTCTTCTTTCAGACGTGGTGGCAAGATTGCCAAGCCCATGACCTCAATCAAGCCGATATTTTCCTTCTTGATATGTTGGACATCCTTGTGGGGATGATAGATGCCGTCAGGATGTTCTGCAGAAGTCTGATTGTCCCTCAAGACTAAGTCCAACTCAAACTGGCCATCACGCTTACGCGCTATAGGTGTGATGGTGTGATGCGGTGTCCCGTCTGTCTCTGCCAAAATCTGCACACTAGGATCTGAATACTGGCGCCATTCCTGCAAAATCTTGTCAGCTAAGTTGATCAAATCCTCTTTGGAATCCGAAGTCAAACGCAACACTGACATGGGCCACTTGACAATCCCAGCCTTAACCTGCTCAAAACCAGCAAATCTGAAGGTCTTTTGCAAGGGAGCCAATTCCATCGGAAAGACGTGACGGCCTCCTTGATAATGATCATGAGTTAGAATAGAGCCCCCCACAATCGGCAAGTCAGCATTAGATCCAGCAAAATATCCTGGAAACTGCTCTACGATAGCCAGCAGGCGTTCAAAGCTCTGACGACTAATGGCCATGGGACGATGCTGGCCGTCTAAGAAAATACAGTGCTCATTAAAATAAGCATAGGGCGAATACTGGAAGCCCCACTCCTGACCAGCCATTTCAAAGCGGATAATACGGTGATTGCTGCGAGCTGGGTGGTTGACCCGACCATGGTAGCCTTCATTCTCTATACAAAGCTGACACTGGGGATAATTACTAGCTTGCACCAACTTGGCCGCCGCAATCTCTTTGGGATCCTTTTCAGGCTTAGAGAGGTTGATGGTAATTTCTAGTTCTCCATAATCAGATGGAACACGATAAGCGATATTTTTAGCAATAGCCTTGAGTTTGATGTAGTCATTTTTCTGACTAAGTTGGTAAAAATCCGCTATCGCTTTCTCAGGAGATTGGGTGTAGGTTGCCCAGAAATCACGATTGACCTGACTTGGACAAGGGGTCACCAAGTCCATCAGTTCAGCACCAAGGATTTCACGCGCAGTCTGACTATCCTCAATCGTCTCTAATCGAACGGCTTCCTCAACCAGCTGGTCCTTGAGGTCAATCAATTTGTCCAGATTGGTCTCAACTTCCAAAACACCTTCTCCCACTCGTGCCAAGACACGATTGGTCAGGTAGATTCGATCCATTTCCTCAAATGAACTTTCAGAAATGATATATGTTACAAATTTATCTACTAAGGTCACTAGACAACCTCCTTTTGACTAATCAAGGACGCGAGTGCCACCTGCAACTTCAGCGATATAGAAACTTGGAGCGTATCCAACTACTTCCTCGTAGTGTTTGCCTACAGCTTCCTTAAAGGCACCAACAGCATCTTTTTGCACCAAGGCAATGGCACATCCGCCAAAACCTGCCCCTGTCATACGAGCACCGAGAACACCTTCTTGTGCCCAAGCTGTATGAACAAGAGTATCCAATTCCAAACCAGTTACTTCATAGTCATGCTCTAGGGAAACGTGTGACGCATTCATCAAACGACCAAATGTTTCCAAATCACCTGCCTGAAGGGCTGCTTGAGCTTTGAGGGTACGTTGGTTTTCAAGAACAGCGTGACGAGCACGTTTCAAACGATTTTCATCTTTAATCAGATAGCTATATTGGTCAAAGGCCCATTCGTCCAATTCACCCAAGGTTTGAATGTCCAAAGCCACTTGTAGTTCTTCTACTGCTTTTTCACACTCAGCACGGCGTTCATTATATTTAGAATCCGCCAATTCACGGCGTTTATTGGTGTTCATGATAACAACGACATTGTCTTTCAAATCAAGTGGTACCAAATCATACTCTAAGGTGTTGGTATCTAGGTAAATAGCACGTTGGTCAGCTCCCATACCGATAGCAAACTGGTCCATAATGCCAGAGTTGACTCCGATAAAGTTGTTTTCTGTTTGTTTTCCAATTTTAACCAAATCGAGACGCTCTAATTTTAAATCAAAGAGATGCTCTGCCACGACTCCTGTCAAAAGTTCAAGGGATGCTGAAGAAGACAAACCAGCACCATTTGGGATATTCCCATAAACATAAAAATCAAAACCTTTGTCAATCACATGCCCAGCTTCTTGCAAGAAATGAAGAACCCCTTTTGGATAATTGGTCCAGCTGTGCTCTTTTTCAAACTTGAGGTCAGCGAGAGGCACTTCGATAATGCCCTTGTCCTCAAAGTTAGCTGAGTATAGACGCAAGACTTGGTCGTCACGCTTGCGAGCTGCACCGTAAGTTCCCAAGGAAATAGCAGCTGGAAAAACGTGCCCACCGTTGTAGTCCGTGTGTTCACCAATCAAATTGATACGACCTGGTGAAAAGAAAGTTTGGTCTGCTTCTTGACCAAAAACAGCAAGAAAGTCTTTGCGAAGTGCTTCTGCAGTAAGATGTTGGGTCATTTGAATTCTCCTTTGACTGTCCGTTAAGTCACCTTAACATGTAATCGTTTTCTTCTATTGTATCCAAGGGATTTCCCAAGGTCAATCATTTTTACTAAAATTTTACTAAACTATCAGTAAAAAGCAGAAAAATATGATATACTAACCTTAAAGAAGGAGGATTTATGGCTACTTTAAAAGACATTGCACAGCTAGCCTCTGTCTCTATCGCGACCGTATCCCGTGTCCTAAACCGCGACCAGAGCCTATCTGTTACAGAAGAAACCAGGCACCGTATTTTAACCGTTGCTGAAGAGCTGGGCTACACCAAGCACCTCAAGACAGGCGAGTCCCACAAACCCAAGCAAAAGATTGCCATTATCCAATGGGTCAGTGAACAAGGGGAGCTGGACGACCTCTACTACTACCAGATTCGCCTAGGCATAGAAAAAAGAGCCCAAGAGTTGGACTACGATATCTTGCGCTATTTTAATGACCATCCTTTTACCCTAAGCGAAGAAGTGATTGGGATTCTCTGCATCGGAAAATTTAGTCGAGCTCAGATTTCTGCCTTTGAAGAATACCAAAAACCTCTTGTATTTCTAGACAGCGATACTCTTTCACTGGGACACACCTGCATTATCACGGATTTTTACACTGCCATGAAACAGGTTGTCGATTATTTTCTCAGCCAAGGAATGGACCGTATCGGAATTCTAACAGGACTTGAGGAAACAACCGACCAAGAAGAAATCATTGAGGACAAGCGTCTGGAAAATTTTAAGAACTACAGTCAAACAAAAGGAATCTATCATGATGAACTGATCTTTCAAGGAAGCTTTACTGCCCAGTCTGGCTATGACTTGATGAAGGAGGCCATTCAGAACTTGGGAGACCAACTCCCACCAGCCTTTTTCGCAGCCAGCGATAGCTTAGCTATCGGCGCCCTCCGTGCCCTCCAAGAAACTGGAATCAGCCTGCCAGATCGCGTCAGCCTCATTTCTTTTAACGACACTAGTCTGACCAAGCAAGTCTATCCTCCCCTCTCCAGCATCACCGTCTATACCGAAGAAATGGGCCGAGCAGGTATGGATATTCTTAACAAGGAAGTCCTCCACGGTCGCAAAATTCCTAGCCTGACTATGCTGGGAACCAGACTGACTCTGAGAGAGAGTACAAGGAATGAATAGGATAACAAAACGACCTCTAGCGAGGTCGCTTTTCTAATGATGATGCCCATGCTTCTGCTCTAATTCTCTCACCCTCCGCTTATGTTGCGCATGATTGCTTTGACTGCTATCTACTTCAATAGTGATATTCTGCACGCCTCTTTCTTCTAAACATTGACGCACCACTTCTTTGGTTTCCATCATCTGTTCCCAGTCCTTGATACAAATGTGAACAATAGCATTATTCTCTAGACCATCCATGGACCAAATGCTAAGTTGATTGACACTGTTGACATTGGGTAGAGCCTCTAAATCCTTCTCCAAATCACTTGTCTCGACTCCTTCTGGCACAGCATCTAGGAAAATTTTCAGTGCGCTCCAAAAGCGAGGAATGGCTTTCGACAGAATAAAGATAGAAATAACTAGTGATAAAAGCGGATCGAGGATATACCAGTCCGTAAATCGAAGAATAATCGCCATTAGAATGACGGCCAACCAACCAAGAGTGTCTTCCAAAAAATGCAGGCTAAGAATTGACTCGTTCTTTGTTTTCCCCTTACGAACTACCAGACTTGCTAGCACATTAATGGCTACTGCAATGATTCCCAGCCAGAGGATGCCTTCCTCATTGACGGGTTGCGGGTGAACAATCTTTGTGACATTTTCCAAGATCACTAGGACAGACCCTATCATAAGAATCACAGCCGTTAGCATGGCTCCTAAAAGACTAAAACGTTTGTAACCCAAGGTGTACTGTCTATCTTCTTCACGGTTTGAAATTGTTTCTAAAAGGGCTGAGATGCCAATGGCTATAGCATCTCCCAAGTCATGAACGGAATCAGCAAGAACTGCACTCGAACCAAAGATTCCTCCTGCGATAAACTCAACAATCGCATAGCTTAAATTTAAGAAAAAAGCTAACCAGATAGATGTTTTAGAACTCATTTCTCTCCCTCCTTTGGTATAATGGGTATATACATACTTCTTTCATTTGTATTATCTAATAAAATTCAAAGAAAGGATAGAAGCAAACTGTCAGCCATGTTCAGTTCTGAACAGTTTGTCTCAAGTGTCTACATGCCAAAAAGAGACCGTCGAGTCAGCAAGACGAAAAAAGCTATCTATCAAGCTTTTCTACAACTTTTGAATGCTAAGGGCTACGAGGCTACTACTGTTCAGGATATCATTGATCTCGCAGATGTGGGACGTTCTACTTTTTACTGTCACTATGAAAGCAAGGAACTCCTTTTAGATGAGCTCTGTCGCTACCTCTTTCATCATCTCTTTGAAAGGGAAGGACACTTTACTACCGAGGACTACCTCGCACATATCTTTTTACATTTTCAGAAAAACCAGGACCATGTTACCAGTCTGCTATTTTCCAAAAATGACTACTTCCTCCGTCAACTCCATAAAGAGCTAGAACACCATGTCTATCCCATGTTGGCTGATGAGTTAAAAGAAGCCCACACTAATCTGCCTACTTCTTACCTCCAACACTTGGTCGTGTCCAACTTTATCGAGACATTGACCTGGTGGCTCAAAAAAGGACAAGACTTTACATACCAGGAAGTTGTCCAGTTTTATCTAGACCTTCTCATTCCTAAAAATTGAATACAGAGTAGAGCTCAGTTGCCTTATTTCTAGGCTACTGAGTTTTCATCTTTTCAACAATCAAAAAAGCCCAGACAACATTGTCTGAGCATTCTTCTATATAGTCGTTTAACCAAGTTGAGTTTAGCTTTTCAAGCTATTTTTTCAACAAACCTTGTTCTTGTAGAAATTCCTTGGCTACTTGTTCTGCTGACTTGCCTTCAACACCCACTTGATAGTTAAGCTGGCTCATCTGGCTTTCAGTAATTTTACCAGCCAATTTATTGAGAACTGTTTCCAACTCTGGATGTTTCTTGAGAAGAGCTTCTTTCATCAGTGGAGCCCCTTGATAAGGTGGAAAGAGTTGCTTGTCATCTTCCAAGACCTGCAAATCATAACGCGCCAATTCCGCATCGGTCGAATAGGCATCCGTAATTTGAATATCGCCTGACTGAATTGCCTGATAGCGAAGAGCTGGCTCCATGGTCGCTACATTGAGATTGAGACCATACATTGACTGCAAGCCCTTATTTCCATCTTCACGGTCATTAAACTCAAGTGTAAAGCCTGCCTTCAATTGCCCTTCCACTTTTTTCAAATCCGAAATGGTCTTCAAGCCATATTCTTGAGCAATCTTTTTCGGAACAGCTACAGCATAGGTATTTTGATAAGACATAGGTTTGAGATAAGCTAGATGATCCTGCTTGGCAATGCCATCACGCGCCACATCATAAACCTGCTCAGGCTCATGACTCACTTTCGGTGATGGTTGAAGCAGGCTTTCAGTCACCGTACCAGTAAATTCAGGATAGATGTCAATATCGCCTTTTTTCAGAGCTTCATAGAGGAAGCTTGTTTTCCCAAAATTTGGTTTAACAGTCGCAGTCATACTGGTATTTTCCTCAATGAGGAGTTTATACATATTGGCCAAAATTTCTGGTTCTGGACCCAATTTCCCAGCAATAACCAAGTTTTCTTTCTCTTTCTGAGCCAAAAGAGCTGGACTATAAGACAGACCGAGCAATATTGTCACCAAAGCAAAACCAGAAAAAATCGTCCGCAATTTTGCTTTTTCCATCACTTTTAGTAGGAAGTTAAAGGCAATGGCAAGCACTGCAGAAGAAAGTGCCCCAATCAAAATCAGACTGGCATTATTACGGTCAATTCCCAAAAGGATAAAGGAACCCAGCCCCCCTGCACCAATCAAGGCAGCCAAGGTTGCCGTACCGATAATCAAGACGGCCGCCGTGCGAATCCCAGACATAATGACAGGCATGGCAAGTGGAATTTCAAACTTCTTGAGTCGCTCCCATCTAGTCATCCCAAAGGCAATCCCAGCCTCTTGCAGACTCGGATCAATTCCCTTTAGCCCAGTGATGGTATTTTGTAAGATCGGGAAAATCGCATAAATCACTAGTGCTGTTAAAGCCGGCAAGGTCCCAATTCCCATCAAGGGGATAAAGAGCCCCAACAAGGCCAGAGACGGGATAGTCTGGAAAATCCCTGCAATCTGCAAGACCCAGTCCGCCAACTTCTCATGATAGCGGAGATAAACAGCCAAAGGAATCGCGATAAAAATAGCCAGCAACAAGGTCAAAAGAGACAACTGCAAATGTTGAGACAGAGCTGTCAACCAATTACTAAAACGATCCTGAAAAGTTGCAATTAAATTAGTCATGAACACTACCTCCAAACAAGTCTGCTACAAAGTCTGTTGCAGGAGCTTTTAAAATGGTCTCGGGATTCGCTACCTGGCGAATCTCTCCATCCTGCAAGACAGCAATACGATCCGCCAATTTCAAGGCTTCATCCGTATCATGGGTTACAAAAATCGTTGTCATCCCAAACTCTTTATGCAATTCTTTAGTCAGAACCTGCAACTGTTTGCGAGAAATAGCATCCAAGGCTGAAAAAGGTTCATCCATGAGGAGAATCTTAGGCTGACCAATCATAGCCCGTACAATTCCAACACGCTGTTGCTCCCCACCAGATAATTCACTAGGCAAACGATGCCCATACTCAGCTACTGGCAAGCCAACCTTAGCCAAAAGCTCTTCAGTTTTCTTAGCAATTTCTTCCTTAGTCCATCCCTTCATCTCAGGAATCAGGGCAATGTTTTCCGCGACCGTTAGATTAGGAAAGAGAGCAATGGCCTGTAAAACATAGCCAGTAGAGAGACGAAGCTCACGCTCATCATAGTCTTTGATGCGCTTGCCATCCATATAAATATTTCCATCAGTCGGTTCCAAGAGACGGTTAATCATCTTAATCATGGTCGTCTTACCTGAGCCAGATGGACCAACTAAAACCATGAACTCCCCATTCTCAATCCGTAAATTGACATCTCTCAAGACATCTTTTTCTGTGTAGCGCAAGGCTACATTTTTGTATTCAATCATTCTGTATCCTCAATTTAAAACTTCCCTCGATTGGTCAAGTCTTCTACCTTAGGCATGACTTCCTTATTGTCCCAATGCTCCACAATTTTCCCATTTTCTAGACGGAAGATGTCATACTGTGCATAGGCAACTCCGTCAATCTGAGTCCGACCATAGCTAACCACTTAGTTTCCTTGTCCTAAGAGTTGGAAAACAAAGTCAAAAGTGGCCTTTACTTATAAACAGCTAATCTGCTCCATTTTAAACCTCATTTTCCTCCTCTTTCAGATTAGCCAAAATTCTTTCTTGAAAGGCTTCAAACTGACGAATTTCTTCCTCTGAAAATCCTTTGTAAAAGATCGTATCCAATTTCTGACTGACACGATGCCCCACTTCTTTCTGAGACTGCCCCAACTCTGTTAAAACTAAATACTTCTTACGCTTATCCTCTCCACATGGACTAACGGTTACAAGATTTTGTTCCTCAAGCTTTTTTATCATAGTCGTCAGCGTATTATTAGCAAGTCCAGTCGCCAAAGCAATATCTGTCGCAGTTGCACAGCCAGTTTCACTATTCCATAAAACCGCTAAAATCTTACCCTGTTCACTACGATAAAGAGCTTCAGGATCTTGGCTCAGTAACTTTTGAAAAATCCGCCCATTCAACAAACGAATATGATGGGCTAGCAAATGACTATCTTTCATGACACCTCCAATTTATTTCTATATCGAAACGAATAAAGTAATTGTAACACTCATTATTCCAACTGTCAACTATTTCGACTTAGAAATAATTTTCCCCAGTAAAAAAATCTCCCACCCAAGGTAGAAGAATTTTTTAATCTTATAAATTTAATCCGTCATATCCGATACCAAAGTTCGATGCTCCAACGGAATACTGCACATAACTAGCAAGAAAATAAAACCTGACTGAATCCAGAAGAGGGCCAAATCAAAGATTCCGTGCACAGCAACCACTGTAAGGAAAGATAGATAAAGACCGATAATCGGACGTTTCCCCGACTCCTGACTCATATCCATCATCAAGCGAACAGGAGCAACAGAAGACAAAACTAATAAAATAGTCCCCACAATTCCGTAACTCAGAATCGTATCAATATAAAGACTGTGAGCATGTTCATGATAAGGAGCATTTATCCGAGGATACGAGTGCATGTAGGTCAATGGCCCTTCACCCCAAAAAGGATTTTGCTTAAACAAGGCCATCCCAGCATCCCAGATAGAAATGCGTTCTTCCATAGAAGAGTCTAAAGTCCCCATCCGAACTCCTAAATCACTAGAAAAGAGGAAACTCAATCCGATTGCGAAGACCCCAATACTAAGCCAAAAGGCCTTCCAGTTTTTAATGGTCGTAAAGAGATAAATAATGGCTCCAGCGATAATAGCAGGAAAGGCAGTTCGATTTTGCGTAAAGTTCAAACCAAAGAGATTCACAAAGCCTGCAAACACACAGAATACTTTCAACCAATTCAATTTGGTCGTTGTAAACAGATAGAAAGCAATCATGATACAGAAACAACAAATAATTCCATAATAATTAGGATTAAAGAAGGTCACTTCTGCACGATTCTGATGCCACACCTGCATATTGGGTGAAAGAAAAGCATAGTTGAATTTCTTCACAATTTGGAAATGTTCTAAACTCGCAAAAGCAGCTGACAAGACGCTACCAAACAAGACGAGCTGCAAAATCAATCGAAAGAATTTATGTGATAAAATCGACTGATAATGCAAAAAGAAAACAGTAAATAGAAAAATTCCTACTGAAGCCACAACTCCCATCCAATTTTGTGCAAAAACGGATATAACAGTACTATAGCCAAGAAAAAGAAGCAGCATCGGATGCTCCCCCATTTTCTGAAGAATACTTTTCATGTCTCCTGTGAAAATTAAACTGATAATATATAAACAGAATACAACTACAAAAAGATAAAAGGGTAAAAAGATACTCAGGATAATTCCCAATAAAATCAGCTCTTTACTAGACAACCCTTTCAGCTTTTCAATAAAGCCTATTGATTTCAAAATGAATCCTTTCTCTCCAAATCAGTTGATTCAGATAATAGTAAGCTATCCTATATTGTACCACTTTTTTAGCAATTTGAAAACAAAGGAAACGCTTCCTAGTTAAAAAAGGAGCAAAAATACTGAGATTTCACACCTCAAGCTTAATGACTACATTTACTCTAAGAAAATCATACCGTAAATACTAGGCATATGTTAAAATAGTAGTAATTAAGCAACTAGCCAAACTAGATTCAAATCAGATACTATTCCTAAAGAAAGGAAACACTATGAAATCTTACCAAGCTGTCTACCAAATTCTAGCTAAAGATGCCAACTATATCAGCGGAGAAAAAATCGCAGAAGAACTATCCCTCAGCCGAACATCAATTTGGAAAGCCATCAGGCGGCTAGAACAAGAAGGCATTGAAATTGATAGTATCAAAAACAAAGGCTATAAACTGGTGAGTGGAGACCTTATTCTTCCAGAGATTCTAGAAGAAAACCTTCCAATTAAAGTCAGTTTTAAACCCGAAACAAGATCAACACAACTCGATGCAAAAGAAGCAATTGATTTAGGAAATGAAGCAAACACCCTCTATCTAGCTTCCTATCAAACAGCAGGACGAGGCCGTTTTCAACGCTCCTTCTACTCCCCACAAGGTGGCATTTATATGACCCTCCATCTCAAACCAAATCTCCCTTACGACAAATTACCATCCTACACACTACTTGTAGCAGGAGCTATCTACAAAGCCATTAAGAACCTAACTTTAATAGATATCGACATAAAATGGGTCAATGATATCTACCTCAAAAATCAAAAAATTGGAGGAATCCTCACTGAAGCAATGACCTCTGTGGAAACTAGCTTAGTCACAGATATCATTATTGGAGTAGGAATCAACTTCACTATTAATGATTTCCCACAAGAATTAAAAGAAAAAGCTGCTAGTTTATTTAAAACACCAGCACCTATTACCAGAAATGAATTAATCATAGAAATCTGGCGCACTTTCTTCGAAACACCAGCAGAAGAACTATTATACCTATACAAAAAACAGTCATTCGTTCTAGGAAAAGAAGTTACTTTCACACTAAATCAAAAAGACTACAAGGGACTTGCTAAAGATATCTCTGAAAGTGGAAAGCTTCTAGTTCAATGTGATAACGGAAAAGAAATCTGGCTCAATAGCGGAGAAATATCACTCAAGAGTTGGAAGTAATAATAAACTAGCACAACCATAAAATCGACAATATATAAAGATTTTAGCTTTTCTGCAGCCCACTACAGTTGACAAAGAGCGCAAAAAACTTCAGATAAGTAATCCAATTAAGTTTTACAAATCTGAAGTTTTTATTCTACAATTCTTAAAAATACAAAAAAAGAGTTATAAACTCTCAATAAAACGGAGAATAAGGGATTCGAACCCTTGCGCCAGTTACCCGACCTAACGATTTAGCAAACCGTCCTCTTCAGCCTCTTGAGTAATTCTCCTATTAATGGGCACGAGTGGACTCGAACCACCGACCTCACGCTTATCAGGCGTGCGCTCTAACCACCTGAGCTACGCGCCCAAGTTAAAAACTTGGTAATGTAATTTGAACAAAGTTCAAAGCGGGTGACGAGAATCGAACTCGCGACAACAGCTTGGAAGGCTGTAGTTTTACCACTAAACTACACCCGCATACATACTATTAATAAAATGGCGCGAGACGGAATCGAACCGCCGACACATGGAGCTTCAATCCATTGCTCTACCAACTGAGCTACCGAGCCTTATTGCGGGAGCAGGATTTGAACCTACGACCTTCGGGTTATGAGCCCGACGAGCTACCGAGCTGCTCCATCCCGCGTTAATACAAAAGGAGGATGTGGGATTCGAACCCACGCACGCTTTTACACGCCTGACGGTTTTCAAGACCGTTCCCTTCAGCCGGACTTGGGTAATCCTCCATACTATTCAAATGGACCTTGTAGGACTTGAACCTACGACCACTCGGTTATGAGCCGAGAGCTCTAACCAGCTGAGCTAAAGGTCCAACAAGATCATTATAGCGGCGAAGGGGATCGAACCCCCGACCTCCCGGGTATGAACCGGACGCTCTAGCCAGCTGAGCTACACCGCCATGTATCGGGAAGACAGGATTCGAACCTGCGACACCTTGGTCCCAAACCAAGTACTCTACCAAGCTGAGCTACTTCCCGAGTTAAATAGAAAAATGCACCCTAGAGGAGTCGAACCTCTAACCGCCTGATTCGTAGTCAGGTACTCTATCCAGTTGAGCTAAGGGTGCTCATTATATTATGCCGAGGACCGGAATCGAACCGGTACGATCGTTACCAATCGCAGGATTTTAAGTCCTGTGCGTCTGCCAGTTCCGCCACCCCGGCCTCTCTAAGCGAACGACGGGATTCGAACCCGCGACCCCCACCTTGGCAAGGTGGTGTTCTACCACTGAACTACGTTCGCACTGTTTTCTTCTATCTAAAAATGCCGGCTACATGACTTGAACACGCGACCCTCTGATTACAAATCAGATGCTCTACCAACTGAGCTAAGCCGGCTCATTTATTATATCTTAATGCGGGTTAAGGGACTTGAACCCCCACGCCGTTAAGCGCCAGATCCTAAATCTGGTGCGTCTGCCAATTCCGCCAAACCCGCATATATGACCCGTACTGGGCTCGAACCAGTGACCCATTGATTAAAAGTCAATTGCTCTACCAACTGAGCTAACGAGTCTAAAATAACTTACGTTATTCTAACGGTCCCGACGGGAATCGAACCCGCGATCTTCGCCGTGACAGGGCGACGTGATAACCGCTACACTACGGGACCTATGGGAGTTAACGGGATCGAACCGCTGACCCTCTGCTTGTAAGGCAGATGCTCTCCCAGCTGAGCTAAACTCCCTAGAGCTAAGCGACTTCCATATCTCACAGGGGGCAACCCCCAACTACTTCCGGCGTTCTAGGGCTTAACTTCTGTGTTCGGCATGGGTACAGGTGTATCTCCTAGGCTATCGTCACTTAACTCTGAGTAATACCTACTCAAAATTGAATATCTATTCAAATCAAGAAAACCGTTCGCTTTCGTATTCTCAGTTACTTTGGATAAGTCCTCGAGCTATTAGTATTAGTCCGCTACATGTGTCGCCACACTTCCACTTCTAACCTATCTACCTGATCATCTCTCAGGGCTCTTACTGATATAAAATCATGGGAAATCTCATCTTGAGGCGGGTTTCACACTTAGATGCTTTCAGCGTTTATCCCTTCCCTACATAGCTACCCAGCGATGCCTTTGGCAAGACAACTGGTACACCAGCGGTAAGTCCACTCTGGTCCTCTCGTACTAGGAGCAGATCCTCTCAAATTTCCTACGCCCGCGACGGATAGGGACCGAACTGTCTCACGACGTTCTGAACCCAGCTCGCGTGCCGCTTTAATGGGCGAACAGCCCAACCCTTGGGACCGACTACAGCCCCAGGATGCGACGAGCCGACATCGAGGTGCCAAACCTCCCCGTCGATGTGAACTCTTGGGGGAGATAAGCCTGTTATCCCCAGGGTAGCTTTTATCCGTTGAGCGATGGCCCTTCCATACGGAACCACCGGATCACTAAGCCCGACTTTCGTCCCTGCTCGAGTTGTAGCTCTCGCAGTCAAGCTCCCTTATACCTTTACACTCTGCGAATGATTTCCAACCATTCTGAGGGAACCTTTGGGCGCCTCCGTTACCTTTTAGGAGGCGACCGCCCCAGTCAAACTGCCCGTCAGACACTGTCTCCGATAGGGATCACCTATCTGGGTTAGAGTGGCCATAACACAAGGGTAGTATCCCAACATCGTCTCCTTCGAAACTGGCGTCCCGATCTCATAGACTCCTACCTATCCTGTACATGTGGTACAGACACTCAATATCAAACTGCAGTAAAGCTCCATGGGGTCTTTCCGTCCTGTCGCGGGTAACCTGCATCTTCACAGGTACTAAAATTTCACCGAGTCTCTCGTTGAGACAGTGCCCAAATCATTACGCCTTTCGTGCGGGTCGG